>NZ_JAMYOQ010000006.1:0-246199 GCF_040319905.1 Mesorhizobium sp. M0833
CTCCGCTGCACTCTTTGATCAAGGTTACGGCATGGATCCCAGGGTCTCCGCGACGGAGCTTCGCTCCTGCTTCGCCCTGGGATGACGAAGTTGGGGAGTGCGGCCAATTCAAGCCTTTTCGTCAGCCTTCGGCCAGTAGGTGCCGAACGACCAGAGATTGCCTTCCGGATCGCGGCAGATGAATTCGCGGCTGCCATAGTCGCGGTCGGTGAGTTCTTCCAGAATCTCGGCGCCGGCGGTCTTTGCCCGCGCGTATGCCGCATCTGCGTCAGCGACCGCAACGTAGATCGACTTGCCGCCGCCCGAACCGGGCGCGCCGACCATCTTGCCATAGGCATCGTCGCGCGCCGTGCCGAGCATGATGATCGAGGAGCCGAAAGCGAGTTCGGCATGGTGCACCACGTCGCCTTCGCCATGGCGGGCGCGAACGCTGAAGCCGAAGGCCTCGCACAGCCAATCGATCATCCTGCCGGCATTCCTGTAGCGCAGCGCCGGATAAAGCCGCGGTGGTTCGGTGGTGTTCGGCATGACTGATCTCCTTCAGCGGGTTGGTCGATCAACCCAGTCTGGGCGAAGGCTGGTTGCGCGTCTTGAAGAAATGTTACCTCGCGGCGACAGTGGTCGGCGTGACGCCTGCGAGGTCGCGGAACTCGCGCACCAGATGCGCCTGGTCGGCATAGCCGCAGTCGGCGGCGATTTCGGCCCAATCACTGTTGGCCTGTCTCGACAGGCCAAGCGCATGGTTGAAACGGACGATGCGCGACAGCGTTTTTGGGCCGGTGCCGACTGCGTCCGAAAATTTTCCGGTAAGATGCTTGCGGCTCCAGCCAAGCTTTTCGGCCAGCGTCGAGATGCGGGTCCGCCCACGCGTCGAGACGATCGTCTCATAGGCCCAGACCATTTCGGCCTGAGTGCGGTCTGCGGTTGCCAACCGATCGCCGACGAAGGCCTCGGCGATGGCAAAGCGTGAGCTCCAATCCGGCGCATTGCCAAGCCTTTCGCGAAGCGCGATGCCTTCGACGCCGAGCACGTCATCCAGGCCGACCATGCGGTCGGTCAGTTCGCTCATCGGGCGGCCGAAGAAGCGACGAGCGCCGAGCGGAGTGAAATTTGATCTGCACACAGCAGGCGCCGCCGAAGGATTCGATCACCACCGGCCCGGCATAAAGGCCGGCGGCAAAACTGGCGAAGCGGTCATTGTCGGTGGGGTTCCTGCCGAGCCCGATGGCAAAGGGTTCGGCAAAGCTGATGACCAGCGGCACGGTCAGCGAGGCATATTCGATCGCGCGGAAATGGCCTGGCATGGTTTCGCGAAAGCCGCACATGTCAGTGACGGCGCCCTGAAGCCGATGGCTCGGCGCGCGCCGCACCATCTCGAACCGATCGAGCTCCGGGCCGTCGTGGCGGCTGCCGTCTTCGCTGGTGGGCATGTGCTTTCCCTGGTCCAGGAATTCTAACAGACCATCCTGCAGAATCAAAAGCGCCCGGCGTTTGGCCGGGCGCTCCGAGTTGCCTGAGATTCCGAATTGTCTGGACGTGTTTAAGCGCCGCGCATCAGACAGCCGGCGGCCAGCACGATGTAGGCGATGACGACAATCCACACGGAAGCCAAAGGGATAAACGCAAGAACGCCAAGCGCGGCGAGAACGCCGATGATGGCGATGACAAGGGATATGATAAAAATAAGCTGGGTAGGTGCACTGAGATTCATGTCCGGTCCCTCCTCAACATGATTCGTACAGCGGCATGGTATCAGTCGCACGGTCACACACCAATGAGCGCAGCGGCTTGCCGGATTGGCCGGCAGCTTTCCTGCGAGAAAACATGCGGCTCCAGCACGCGCACCCCCGTTTGCGCCAGGCCGATTCCGCGCTACCTTCCGAACGAATCGGAAGGGGCTGATGGCGATGGGATTGCTGGACCAGATACGCTCGATTTTCGACGGCGACCCCGGCGTGCGCAAGGTGGCGGACGATCCGGTGCTGTCGGCGGAGCTACTGATGCTGTTCCGCATGATCCTGGCCGATGGTTCGGTCAGCGAAAGCGAAATGACCGCCTTCAGGCGTATCTGCCGGGACGCCTTCGGCATTCCCGAAACCAGCGTCGACAGCGTCATCGAATACCTCAACGAATTCGGCTACGAGACCAACGGCTCGCAGGCCATCGCGCAGTTCCGCGACCTCGATGTCGAACGGCGCAAGCTGCTCGCCCGCCATATGGCCGAGATCGCCAAGGCCGATTCGCAACTTGCCGGGAGCGAGATGCAGCTGTTGCGCCGCACCCTCGACCTGCTTGAAATCAGCCCTGCCGATGTGGTGAAGCCGCAAGGCTAACGGTCGCAGCTCACCCCTGTTCCTGCAGCCGTTTCGCGATCGCCCGATGCAAATCGGGAGCGGCGGCGACCAACGCCTTGGCGGCTGCGGATTGCGGGTGGTCGAGCACTTCGCTCGTCCTGCCGCGCTCGACGATCTTGCCGTCATGCATCACCATCACTTCGTCGGTGATGGCGCGGGCGACGGTCAGATCATGGGTGATGAACAGATAGGCGATGCCGAGCTTCTGGTTGAGCTCGGCGAAGAGGTCGAGGATCTGGGCGCGGATCGAGACATCGAGTGCCGAGACCGGCTCGTCGGCGACGACCAGCTTCGGCCGCGTGATGATGGCGCGGGCGATCGACAGGCGCTGACGCTGGCCACCCGAAAACTCATGCGGATACTTGTCCATGTCGCCTGGTGAGAGGCCGACCTCGTGCAGCGCATGCGCCACCATCTCGCGCCGTGCGGCGGGCGCCGGCTTCTTCTCCAGCACATGCAGGGGCTCTGCCACCAATCTTTCGACCTTCTGGCGTGGGTCGAAGGAGCCATACGGGTCCTGGAATACGACCTGCATGTCGCGCCGCGCCGGCTTGAGCTCCGCCTCGCTCTTGCCGGTGAGGGTGTCGCCGCGGAAGCGGATCGTACCGGTCGTCGGCTTGTCCAGTGCCAGGATCATGCGGGCAAGCGTCGACTTGCCACAGCCGGAACGCCCGACCAGTGCCACCGACCGGCCGGGCGCCATCGCGAAGGAGACATCGTCGACGGCGCGGATTGGAGCCGCGCGTTTCAACAGCGATATGCGCCGTCCCGGATAATCCCGCGTTACGTTCTCTACCTGAAGCAGCGGTTTGGCCGATCCGCTGTCATGTGTGCGGGCCCGCGCCGGCACATGCATCGAGGCCTGCGCCAGCTGTCGCGTGTAGGGATGAAGTTGTTCCGACAGCGTGCGCGCGGTATCGCCGGCCTCCATCACCTCGCCATGGCGCAGGATGATGATGCGGTCCGCCATCTCGGTCACCACTGCGAGGTCGTGCGAGATCAGCAGCAGGCCCATGCGGTTTTCCGCTACGAGATCTCGCAGCAGGTCGAGGATCTGCGCCTGCAGCACCACGTCGAGCGCGGTCGTTGGCTCGTCGGCAATCAGCAGCTTGGGCTTCAGCGCACAGGCGATGGCGATGACGACGCGCTGGCGCTGGCCGCCGGAGAGTTCGTGCGGATAACGCGAGAGCGGGAATTGCGCTCCCGGCAGGCCGACCCGGTCGAGCATTTTTCGCGCCCGTTCCTCAGCGTCGGCGCGGCTCGCCCCGGTGTGCCAGCGAATACCCTCGGCGACCTGCTCGCCGATGGTCTTGACCGGATTGAGCGCCGTCATCGGCTCCTGGAACACTATGCCGATGTCGTCGCCGCGCAGCGCGCACATCTGGTCCTCGCTGGCGGCAAGGATGTCGATGCCGTCGAAGGTGATGCGTCCGCTGGCATGCGCAGCCCAGGGCAGAAGCTGCATGACGGTGAGCGCCGTCATCGACTTGCCGGAGCCGGATTCGCCAACCAGCCCCATCACTTCGCCCGGCGCGACGGAAAGTTCGATGTCTCTGAGGATACGGGTGCTGCCGATGGTCAGCGACAGCTTCTCGATTTCGAGCAGGCTCATCGCTGCCGCCGCGATTTCGGATCGAGGATGTCGGCAATGCCGTCGCCAAGCAGGTTGAGGCCAAGCACCGTGATGACAATCGCCATGCCCGGAAAGATCGCCATCCACGGCGCCACCACCATGCGGGTCTGGGCGTCGAACAGCATGCGGCCCCAGCTTGGCATCGGCGGCTGGGTGCCCAGCCCGACATACGAAAGCCCGGCTTCGGCCAGTATGCCCAGCGCGAACTGGATGGTGCCTTGCACCAGCAGCAGCGTGGCGATGTTGGGCAGCACATGTTCGATGCTGATCAGCGTCTTGCTCTTGCCGGCGGCGCGCGCGGCGAGGATGAATTCGCGCGGCCAGATCGCCAAGGCGCCGGCCCGGGCGACACGCGCGAACACTGGGATGTTGAAGATGCCGATGGCAATGATGGCGTTGAACGCGCCCGGCCCGAAGATGGCGGTGATCATGATCGCCGAAAGCAGGGCAGGGAAGGCGAATACCAAATCGTTCAGCCGCATCAGCACTTCGTCGGCGATGCCGCCGCGCGCCGCGGCAAAGGCGCCGAGCGGCACGCCGACGCCCATGCCGATGCCGACCGCCACCAGCGCCACGGCAATCGAATTGCGGGCGCCGACCATGATCATCGACAGGATGTCGCGACCGAAATGGTCCGTACCGAACCAGTGCGCCAGCGATGGCGCCTGGGTCTTGTCGGAAATGACCAGCCTGGTGACGTCGTAAGGTGTCCACAAGAAGGAGATGATCGCGACCGCTGCCACCAGTGCGGTGATGACGAAGCCGGCAAGGAACGAACGGTTTTTGAACGCCTTGACCAGGATGCTGGCAAGGTTCTCGTCGGGGATGTCGATGTGCAGCGTCATTGCCTGCCTCTCAGGCGCGGATCGACCACCGCATAGGAGAGATCGACAATGAAATTGACGACGATGACGGCGGCAACCAGCAGCATGACGACGCTCTCGACCACGATCAGGTCACGCTGATTGATCGCCTGGAACACCAGCCGGCCGAGGCCGGGCAAATAGAAGACGTTCTCGATGATGATGGTACCGGCAAGCAGGAAAGCGAATTGCAGGCCTAGAATGGTGACCACCGGGATCATGGCGTTGCGCAGCGCATGCCGCCACAAGACAAGGCGATAGGGCAGGCCCTTGGCGCGGGCGGTTCGGATGTAGTCCTCGTTCAGCACTTCGATCAGCGCCGAGCGGGTGACCCGGGCGAGGATCGCCGCCTGTGGCAGAGCGAGGGCGACCGCCGGCAGAAGCAGCGATTTCAGTGCCGGCCAGACGCCGGCGCTCCAGCCGGGAAAGCCGCCGCCCGGCACCAGCCGCAGCCAGACGGCGAACAGATAAATCAGCATCAGCGCAAACCAGAAATTGGGCACGGCGACGCCAAGCTGGGCGGCACCCATCGCGATTGTGTCGCCGGCCCGGCCGCGCCGGCTGGCGGAAAACAGTCCGACCGGAATGGCAATAACGGTGGATAGCGCCAGCGCCATCAGTGCCAGCGGCAGCGAGACGACGAGGCGCTCACGGACCAGATCGATAACCGGCACCGAATAGGTATAGGAACGGCCGAAATCGAGGCTCAGCAAGCCGCCGGCCCAATGCAGATAGCGCAGCACGACAGGAGCGTTGAGACCCATCTGGTTGCGCAGCAATTCGATCTGGTCGGCACTGGCGTTCAGGCCAAGCATCAGCCGCGCCGGGTCGCCGGGAATGATCTCCAGCACGGCAAAGACCACTATCGAGGCCAGAACCAGCGTGACGACGGCGATGGCGAGCCGCTTGAGGAGGTAGGCGGTCATGGACGTTGAGGAACCGCTGTGTTGGCGAACGCAGAAACCGGGCGAAGCTTGCGTTCCCGCCCACCCTCTGTGCCGGACATCTCCCCCTCAAGCGGGGAGATTGAGCCCTCTTCGCTAACCACTAGCGTTGCAAGGACAGAGCCAGCGTGGAAACGGCCAGTCTCCCCCCTTGAGGGGGAGATGTCCGGCAGGACAGAGGGGGGTATGACGGAGTGCAACTTTCGCCCCTTCTGTCAGCGCCTCAATCCGTCCACTTCACCTTGGTCAGGTCGTTGGCCTGGATCGGGGCGTTTTCCCACAGGCCCTGCAGTTTGGCGTCCCAGACGCCGACCTTCGGCAATTCGTACAGGAAGCCGACCACGGCGTCATCTGCCAGGACCTTCTGCGCCTCGCCAAGCAGCGTCGTGCGCTTGGCCTCATCGGAGGTAAGGTTCAGCTCCTCGATGATTTTGTCGAAGGCCGGATTGTCGTAGTTGAAGTAATAGTCCTTACGCGAATAGATATCGATGTCGTTGGGCTCGGTATGGGAAACGATGGTCAGGTCGTAATCCTTCTTGGTGAAGACCTGGTCCAGCCATTGCGCCCATTCAACCGGTATGATCTCGAGATCGATGCCGATTTCGCGAAGCTCGGAGGCGATGATCTCGCCACCGAGCCGCGCGTAGGAGGGCGGCGGCAGCTTGAGCGTCGCCTTGAAGCCATTCTCCAGGCCGGCTTCCTTCAGCAATTCCTTGGCCTTGTCCACATTGTGCGGATAGAGGCCGGTGAGGTCGACATAGGCCTTGCTGGCGGGCGACATGTGCGAGCCGATCGGCACGCCGAGGCCGGCCGAGGCGCCGTCGATGATCGCCTTGCGATCGAGCGCAAAGGAAATCGCCTGCCTGACCTGTAGCTTGTCGAACGGCGGCTTCTTGTTGTTGATCGACAGGATGGTTTCACCCTCGGTCGAGCCGATCACCACCTTGAAGCGTGGGTCGTCCTTGACCTGGGCGACGCTGTCGGGGTCGAAGAACGGAAAGGCCTGAACGTCGCCGGAAAGCAGCGCCGGAACGGCGGCGGCGGCATCCGGAATGATGCGGAACTCGGCCTTGTCGAGGAATACCGGGGCGCCCCAGTAATTGTCCGACTTGACCAGCGTGATCGATGAGCCCTTGGCCCAGTTCTGGAACTTGAATGGGCCGGTGCCAACAGGCTTTTCCTTGTTGGTGTCGGCTGTCTCAGGCGCCACGATAACCGCGTCGCCCCAGCCCATATTGTAGAGGAACGAGCCTTGCGGGTTCTTCAGCGTGACCTTTACCGTCGCGGGATCGACAACCTCGACCTTGTCGATGGCGGCAAACAGGCCCTTTTGCGCGTTGACGGAATTTTCGGCGCGGGCACGGTCGAGCGAGAATTTCACGTCGTCGGCGTTGAAGTCGGTGCCGTCATGGAATTTCACGCCGGTATGCAGCTTGAAAATGTAGACCTTGCCATCGTCGGAAATGCTCCAGCTTTCCGCGAGATCGGGCAGCACCTCGCCGTTCGGGCCGATGCGGGTCAGGCCCTCGAAGACATTGGCATAGAGTACCTCGTCGATTGCCGCGGCGGCACCCGCGGTCGGGTCGAGATGCGGGGGTTCGAGCGTAATGCCGATGACCAGGTCGGTGCGCGCGGCCATCGCCGAGGTTCCGGCGGCCAACGCCAGCGCCGCGGCGGCCAGAATGGTTTTCCACAATTTCATCGTGCAACTCCCCAAATCTAAAACACCTGCTCAAACCCGGCCGGATAGAAGCGTGAATTCGCCGCCGAGTAAATTGCGTTTCGTACCGTCGGCGGTCGCCGGGAGGAATGTTTTTTCGCCCATGGCCGGATCATCGCGGGCCGGCGTCCCTCAGCAGAACGTCGAGGCCGATCGCCATCACCTTTGCCGAGTCCAGCATATCGGCAATGCCGACCCATTCATCGGGCCGGTGGGCGAGATCGAGGATGCCCGGGCCATAGGCGATGCAGTCATAGATGTGACCGATACGGGCGATGTGCTTCTGGTCGTAAGTGCCGGGCGAAATCACGTAATCCGGTTCGCGGTCGAATATCTGCATGATGCCTTGCGCGACCGCCTTAACCACCGGCGCGTCGCGCTCGGTCATCAGCGGCAGCACCTCCATCAGATCGCGGATTTCGTAGTCGAACTTTTTGCGCTCGCGCTTCAGCCGTTCGAGGATATCGGTCACCTCGCTCTTGACCATAGCGAGATCCTCTTCGAGCAGGAAGCGGCGGTCGATGGTCAGCCGGCAGGAATCGGGCACGTTGGGCGAGGGCAGGCCGGGCCGGAAATCCTCCGTCTGGCCGCCATGGACCGAGTTGATGTTCATGGTTGAGCGTTTTGCGCCTTCGGGCACGACCGGCATGCGCGTCATCTTGCGGTCGAGCGCCGGAAACAATTCGTCCTCGAAGGCGCGCAGCACGGCGCCCATATGGCGCACCGCATTGTCGCCGAGGAACGGCATCGAGCCGTGCGCGATCTCGCCCCTGGTCTCGATCTCCGCCCACCAGACGCCGCGATGGCCAAGGCAGATGCGATCCTTGTTGAGCGGTTCGGGAATGATGACGTGGTCGACCTTCGGCCTGGAGAAATAGCCGAGCTGGGCCAGATGCGCGACGCCGCCAAAGCCGCCCGACTCCTCGTCGACCGTGCCTGAAATCTCGATGGCGCCGGGAAAATCGGGAAAGACCTCCATGAAGGCTTCAGCGGCGATGATCGAGGCGGCAAGCCCGCCTTTCATGTCGCAAGCGCCGCGGCCATAGACCTTGCCATCCCTGACGATGCCGGCGAACGGATCGAGGCTCCATCCATCGCCGGGCTCGACGACGTCGATATGCGAATTGAAGTGCACGCAAGCACCCGGCGCCCGGCCATCGAAGCGGGCGACGACGTTGACGCGCGGGTAACGATCAGTGTCGCCAGGTGTGCCCTCGGCACGGATGAATTCGGTCTCAAAACCACGCTTCTTCAGCCGCGCGCCGATATATTCGGCACATGGCCGATAAGCTTCGCCGGGCGGATTGATGGTCGGAAAGCGGATCAGATCCGCAGTCAGTGCAACCAGATCATCGGCTCGGTCATCGATAGCCTTGAGGAGCCGTTCGTTCGGTTCGTTCATTCGGCGAATTGAGCAGCGGATGAGGGGGTTTTGCAAGCCCGATGGCGAATTGCCAGGCGATTGCGTGTCGTTACGGCAACTATTGCGGGAAATCGTTCAAATTCGCTGCTTGGGATTGGTGAAATCGTCAGGGAGTAAGTGTTAGCTCGCTGGCTTGCCATCAAAACGCTGGAGAACAGCGTGAGGGCAGGCAGGCAAGGGGCATCAAAGGGGTTTGATTGCATGAAAAACACTGTTCTCATGGCAGCGGCATTAGTAGCGATGCTGTTCGGTTCGTCGTTCGAGAGCCGTGCGGCCAGCCTGGTCGCGAACATCGATATTTCCTCACAGACGATGACGGTAAGATACGGGCTTTCGTATTACCGATGGAGCGTTTCCACCGCCCGCAAAGGCTACATCACGCCACGCGGCAGCTATCGTCCACAGCGGACGGCCCGGATGTGGTATTCGCGCAAATACGACATGTCGCCGATGCCCTATTCGGTGTTCTTCCGCGGCGGCTATGCCATCCACGGCACCGGCGCGATCCGGCAATTGGGGCGCCCGGCATCGCATGGCTGTGTGCGCCTTCACCCCAGCAACGCGGCCGCATTCTATTCGATGGTGCGCAAAGCCGGCTTCGGCAATACGCGGATTCTCGTGACGAATTAGTGTCTGCTCCCCGGCCCGCAACAAAAAACCCGCCGGAGAGGCGGGTTCGTCGGGGCCAAATAGCACCATAACTAAATTTGTAGCATAGCTGCCGGCACAAAGCAAGAACAAAATACGTCAGTAGCGGAAAACGCTTGCTATGGTTTCCGCTCAAGCGGCTTTGTCGCGCATTGTCATCGGCCGCCGCTTTTTGCGCTTGCTGATCTCCCAGCGCTTGTGGAACCACATCCACTGGCCGGGGTCCTCGCGCACCCAGCGCTCGACGACGTCGTTGAGAAGCTGGGTGGTGGCGGGGACGTCGACACTGCCGCCGACGGTGCGCGGCAAGGTGAGCTTGTCCTCGATCTCGAGCCGGAAACGATTGTTCGGCAAGCGCACGCAGCGCGCCGGGTAGACATCGCAATCGTAGTGCCGCGCCAGGGTGCCGAGGACCCGGTTGCTCTCGCAGGGGCGGCCGAAGAATGTCGTCTCGAGCCCGCCGGTGAATTTCTGGTCGACCAGCACGCCGATATTGCCGCCCTTCTCCAGGACGGCCGCAAGCGCGAACGAGGCACCGGTCGAAGACGGCAGCAGCGATCCCATGCTCGAGCGGCGGGTCGAGAGGATGTAGTCGGCGAGGTAAGGGTTGTTGGGCGGGCGAAACAGCGCCGTGATGTTCATGCCGAAAGTCGCCGCCGCCACCGGCAGCAGCTCGAAATTGCCGAGATGCCCGGTGAAGACGATATGCGGCTTGTCCTCGCCCGCGATGCGCACGAAATGCTCCACGCCCTTGACCTCGACACGGCCCGGCTTCGTCGCAGCGGGATCGTAGTCGAACAAAGCATCGAGAAAGATGTATTCGGCGGCCAGGCGGGCCATGTTGCCCCACATGTCGGAAGCGATCGCTTCGATCTCGGCATCGCTTTTTTCCGGATAGGCCTGGCGCAGATTGTCGACCGCAACCTGATGGCGCGCCACCCAAGGGCCGATGCGGCGGGCGGCGCGGTCGGCAAAATTGAGCGCGCTATCGGGCGGCAGCAGGCGCAGCGCGGAGATGATGATCATCGCGACCCGCGCGACCAGCCAGTAGTTGAACTGGCGAAGCCGCCTGCCATAGCGGAATCCCAGGTCCCTGCGGATCTTCCTGAAGGCGTTGCCGATCATTCTCAGCCGACGCGCAGGATGATCTTGCCGAAGACGTCGCGGCCTTCCATGCGTTTCAGCGCCGCATCGATGCCGTCGAAGCCGACCTCGGTGTCGATCACCGGCGCGACCAGGCCCGCCGCCATCTTCTGCATGGCGTCGGCCATGTTTTCCATGCGGCAGCCGAACGAGCCGAGCAGCTTCAGCTGCTGCTGGAACAACTGCATCAAATTGATCTGCGTCGAAACGCCGGAGGTCGAGCCGCAGGTGACCAGCCGGCCGCCGCGTTTGAGGCACAGCATGGACGCGGCAAAGGTGTCGGCGCCGACATGCTCGAACACCACGTCGACGCCCTTCTTCTTGGTCAGCTTGCGCACGACGCCCTCGAAGCGGTCGTCGCGGTAATTGATGACATGGTCGGCGCCGAGCGCCTTGGCCTTGTCGATCTTGTCGTTCGAGCCGACGGTGGTGATGACCGTGCAGCCCATCTTCTTGGCCAGCTGAATGGCGGCGGAGCCGATGCCGGAGCCGCCGGCATGGACCAGTATCGTCTCGCCGGGCTGCAGCCGGGCATTGTCGAACAGCATGTGCTCGACCGTGCCGAAGGTGACAGGCGCCACCGCCGCGCCGATTTCGCTCACGCCTGGCGGGGCGGGGACCAGAAGGCGCGCCGGCAGGTTGATCTTTTCCTGCGCAAAGCCGTCGAGATGGAAGCCGTGGACGCCCGAAACATGCTCGCAGAGATTGTCACGGCCTTCGCGGCAGGCGCGGCAAAGCCCGCAGGTGCGGGCGCCATAGATCGACACCAACTGTCCGGGCAGGAGGCTGGAAACGCCGGGGCCGACCGCCTCGACCTCGCCGGAGGCCTCGGCGCCGACGACCAGCGGCAGCTTGCGCTTGGCGAAGGCCATGCCGCGCCAGCCCCAGACATCGATGTGGTTCAGCGCCACGGCCTTGATGCGCAGTGTCACCTCGCCGAGCGACGGCGGCGGCGGTGGCGGCAGGTCCACCGTTTCAAGCCGGCGGTCCTCGATAAGTTGCAATGCGCGCATGGTGCCTGTCGGTTCAGTCCGGCTGAAAAGGTCGCTTAGACCGGTTCCCGCGCCATGACAAGGCAGGTGTTCTGGCCGCCGAAGCCGAAGGAGTTCGACAGGACGGTGCCGACCTCGGCGGCGCGCTTGGTGTTCGGCACCACGTCGAGCACGATCGCCGGGTCGGGATTGTCGTAGTTGATGGTCGGCGGAATGACGCTTTCGCGCATCGTCATCAGCGAAAATGCGGCCTCGACGGCACCGGCAGCCGATAGGGTGTGGCCGATCATCGACTTGTTCGACGAGACCGGCATCGATGAGATCCGCTCGCCAAATACCGTCGACAGCGACAAGTGCTCCATCTTGTCGTTTTCGGGCGTCGAGGTGCCATGGGCATTGACATAATCGATCCCGTCCTCGCTCAAGCCGGCATCGGCAAGAGCGGCGCGCACCGCCGCGATCGCGGGCGAACCGTCTGGCTTGGAGCGGGTGCGATGGAAGTCGTCGGCCTTTTCGCCGCAGCCGCGCAATATGCCGAGAACGGTGGCGCCGCGGGCAAGTGCTGCCTCCAGCGATTCCAGTACAAGGGCGCCCGAGCCTTCGGCCAGCACGAAGCCGTCGCGGTCCTTGGAGAAGGGTTTTGAGGCCTTTTCGGGGATGTCGTTATGGGTGGAGAGCGCGGACAGAAGCGAGAAGCGGATCAGCGCCTCGGCGGTTGCCGAGCCGTCGGCGCCGATCGACAGCGCCCTGTCGCATTCGCCGCGGCGGATCGCCTCGACGCCGAGCTGGATCGCCGTGGCGCCCGAAGCGCAGGCGGTCGACAGCGTGATCGGCAGGCCACGCGTGCCGAAACGGTCGGCAAGCCGGTCGGCGATCGAGCCGAACTGGGTGGTCTCGAAGATGTCGAGTTCCCTGAGGCCGCGCGCTACCCGCAGCAGCCTCTCTGCACCGGTGTCGTGCGTGTCGGAATTGTAGAGCGAAAAGCGCTCGCTCCAGTCGAGCTCGACCGGCGGCGAAGCGAGGAAGAGCGGTCCGCCGAAATCGCCGGCATCGAGGCCGGCCTCCGACATCGCTTCCTGGGCGGCGGTTTCGGCAAGCTCATAGGTGAGGAGACTGGCGCCCTTGGAACTCGATGGCAGGAAATCGACCATGCCGGAAATGCGGGTGTTGAGATGATCGACCGGGAAGCGGGTGATCGGATGGATGCCGGATTTGCCTGACGTAAGTGCCGCCCAATTGTCGGCTTTGCCGACACCGAGCGACGTCACCACGCCGATGCCGGTGACCGCGACGATAGGCCTGCCCATATGGTCGTTCAGATTGGCCATTTGTTGTCCAGAAACCTGTTTCTCTTGCAGCAATCGGATCGCCCGAAAACCGCATCACACTTTTCGGTCCGATGCTCTAGGCGGCTTTGATCAGCGCCATGCCCTCGAATTGGTGATAGCCGATCGCCGTTGCAAGGACGGTCTTCGGGACGCCGGAAAACGGTTTTTCGACTGTGGCGTCGAAGACAGGGTAGGCCGCCTTGCGGTCGACAGCCAGGGCCGCCAGCGCAACGGCAAAGGGGAACTGCGCTTCCTTCAGGTGGCCGGTCAGCGTCGAAAAGCCGCGTGCGGCGATCGCCGGATTGGCCTCGAGTGCCGATTTCTCGGCGGCGGTCGCGGCATGGGCGCCCGAAGCGCCGGAGATCGCCAGCAGTTCGCCGTTCGGCAATGCGGCTTGCTTCAACAGCGCGGCGATCTCACCGTCGAGTTCGCCCCGCCGGCGCCTGGCGCGACCGGACAGGACCGGGCCGAGTTCCGCGTAGATCTTCCGGCGACGGCTTTCCGCGTGCTCGCGCTGCTCCAGGACGAGAAACGCGCCGCCGGATCCGGTCACCACACCGCCGCCTTCGGCGCCTTGCCTCTGCCAGACCGGCCGCCACGCGCCGCGATGCAGGTAGCCGGCCAGTTCATAGCCGAGCAGCATGTCGGAATGTTCGGTCTGAAAAGCGCCGCCGACCAGTATATGCGTCGACTGGCCGGAGCGGATGCGCGCGGCCGCCGTCTCGACCGCGGCAACGCCCGCACCTTCCTCGCCCATGAAGGTGCGAGAGGAGCCTGTCACCTTGTGGACGATCGAGATGTTGCCGGCGAGCAGGTTGGAAAGCTGTGCCAGAAACAGCGTCGGGCGCAATTCCGTGGTCAGCTTCTCGTTGAGCAGCACGTCGCGGTCATTGCGGCTTTCCGATGCCGCGAGAATGGCCGCATCGACCGCCTCGTCGCGCTCGCCGCCGCCGGCGGCCACCACCATGTCCATTGTCGCGCAGAGTTCGTCATTGCCCTTGATGCCGGCATCGTCGAGCGCAAGGCCGGCCGCATAGGTGCCGAGCCTCTGCCAGGTCTCCATCTGCCGCTGGTCGCCGCGCTTGGCGATCTGCAGGTTCCAGTCGATCTCCGGCAGCGGATGGACCGTATAGGGGGAGAAGCGCGAAGCCTCCAGAACCGGCTCAAGGCGCGGCTGGACAAGCTTTTGCCAATGCGCATCCGGACCCTCGCCCAGCGACGAGACAAGGCCGATGCCTGATATGACGACGTCGTGGGGGTTCATGGGAGGCTGTTGTGGGTCGGGCGCGTCAAGCGCTGTGTTCACGTGGCGTTCTTGGCGGCGACGAGCGCGTCGATCTTGGCGCACAGGTTCTTCATGACGAAATAGTCGTCGGTCGAAGCCTTGCCGTCGTTGACCTCCTGCGTCCACTTTTCCAGCGGCACCTTGATGCCGAATTCCTTGTCGATGGCAAAGACGATGTCGAGGAAGTCGAGGCTGTCGATGCCGAGATCGTCGATGGTGTGGCTTTCGGGCGTGATCGTCTCGATATCGATCTCGCTGGTGTCGGCGATGATCTTGGCGACTTTGTCGAACGTGGTGGACAAGGGCTTTTCCTTCGATTGCGGGCGGAATCTGTCCGCATGTGTTTGGCGCTGTCTAATCGGTTTTTCCGGGCAGGAAAAGGCCTGATGCGCCGACCGCAGCTGGGATTGATGTTCTGGCAGAGCAATAGGGGTCGCTGGCAACCCCTCCCGGCGATATGCCCAAACCGTCCCATCTCTGGTCATTGCGTGTACCAATGTACCACGAAGATCTATGACTACAGAAACGCGTGCAGACCGGGTGCGCCTGGAAAAACGATTGGTGAAAGGTGCTCAAGGCCTTGGCTGAGCATCGCGACATGAGCCTGGCTGGGCGGCTGGCGCATCGCATCCGCTATGTTCGCGTTACGCCGGATTCGCGTGTCGGATTTGTCGAGGTCGCCTGCCGACCGACACTAACGGAGGCACGGAGGCGTCGATTACCTATGCGTTCACGGCCTTGAGCCCGGCAGGAGCATCGTATCTGTCCGAACTGACGGAGGACGCGTTCGCGGACATGATCGAGAGATGGAAGCTCCGTGTCGACGCTTGGCTGGTAGCGGTGAAAATCTGACGCCAGGTAACTTAAACGAATTGCCACCGACGGTGGAATATTACCTTCGTCTCGTAGATGGGAACGAGCAAGTAGCGAACAAAGCGGTCGCTCAGTGAGTTTTCCTTCGTTCTGTGCCTTGATGGGACAACTCTTCGCCGCTGATCGGAGCAACACCCGTGGCCATGCATTCCTTCCACATCCACATCCCGGATGAACAGATCGAGTACCTCCAGCGTCGTATCCAAGCGACAAGATGGCCGTCGTCGATCTTCGCATACGGATGGGAGGACGGTACTGACGTTGATTTCCTCAGAAAGCTTTCACGTTACTGGGAATACGATTTCAGGTGGCGCGATCACGAAAAACGTCTGAACCTGTTGCCTCAGTTTAGGGTCACGATAGACGGGTGCGACATCCATTTCGTTCATCAGAAAGGAAAGGGGTCAGCGCCCTTGCCGTTGATCCTCACTCATGGCTGGCCCGGCTCCTTCGCCGAGTTCGAGCATGTCATTCCGCTGCTCACGGATCCTGCCAAATACGGCGGGGATGCCGATGACGCCTTCGATGTCGTCGCACCGTCGCTTCCGGGTTTCGGCTTCTCGTCCCCGCCGCGTCAGGCCGGCGTTAGCTCAAAGCATGTCGCGAAGCTGTGGCGGGGGCTGATGCGCGAACTGGGATATGATCGCTTTGCCGCACAAGGTGGCGACATCGGCGCCGGAGTCTCGACCTGGCTCGCTCGGCTTTACCCAGAGGACCTTATGGGATTGCACCTGAATTACATTCCAGGCAGTTTCCGCCCGACCCTCGGTCGCGACGACCCACCTGTCACGCCGGAGGAGAAGGCATTCCTCGACAGTGCGGCGAATTTCGCCGCGACGGAGGGGGCCTACGCTTTTCTGCAGGGGACCAAGCCCCAGACGCTAGCCTTTGCACTGACAGATTCCCCAATCGGGCTAGCCGCATGGATTGCCGAGAAGTTCCGCAGTTGGAGCGATTGCGAAGGCGAACTCGAACGCGCCATCCCTCTAGACACGCTGCTTACCGACATCTCGCTCTACTGGTTCGGTAACACGATCGAGGCCTCGCTCCGGATTTACAAAGAGAACCGGCTCTGCCCCCTGACCTTCGGGCCAAGGGAGCGAATAACACCGCCCCTCGGCGTTGCAGTCTTCCCTCGAGAGCTTCCTATGCCACCTCGCTCCTGGGTCGAGCGAGTCTTCCGTCTCGAGCGCTGGACCGACATGCCGAAAGGAGGACATTTCGCGGCGATTGAGCAACCCGAACTCCTGGTCGAGGACATCCGGGCGTTTTTTCGGCCGCTGAGGCTCCGGCCGGCAAAGTAAAGGACGAAAACCTCGCCCGTTGTCACGGCTCGGAAGTCCTGATGAGACGGTACCATCGCATTCGCTTTCGTTGAAAGCGCTCGTTGGTCCTGACTAAGGGTCAATGTCGACCTTGGACTCGATCAGACCTCATCGCGGGTCGGAACCGGTATTCCGCTTAAGGTACCAAACCCTAGATTTCACTACTAGCGAACGCTTCAACCAGCTCCGGCGCAGATCAGAAAGTAACGCGGCCGAGTACCCGCAGGCCGTCGCCCTGCGGCTCGACGACCACGGCCTCGCCTTCACGCGGCGAGATCCCGGTCAATTCCTTGATGTTTTCGAGATGCGTGACCATGACCAGATTGTCGGAGCCGGAATAGCCGCGGATCTCGGCAAGGATCGCGGCAATCTGGTCGGCCTTTTCCTTTTCGTCGGTCTTCAGCAGGTCAAGCGGTGCGAACGGCTCCGGCTCGCTTTCGAAAGCGATGCGGGCGGTCTCGAGGCAGCGGCAATAGCGGCTGGACAGCACGCGCTCGACCGGTGCGGCGCGGGCGCCAAACAGCGCGCCGATCTTGCGCGCCTGTTGCTTGCCGCGTTCAGAGAGATTGACCTGGGTCGCGCATTTGCCGAGGTCGAAATTGGCCGCATCGGTGGTGCCGGTGACCATGGCATGGCGAAGCAGGACCACATGCCCGCCGTCGCGCAGCAGCGCCCAGCCGGCTTCCGTCGCATGGGCTGTGGCGGAAACGGCAAGCAGCAGCAGCGCCAGCACAAATCGAAGCATCAGACATCCTTTTCGGTGACCGGCAGGCAGGTCCCCGGTGACCGGCATATAGGGACGGCAAAGCCGGCTGAAAGACAAGCCGAGTGCAACCTGCGGCCGAGACGCCTATTTCTTCGCCATCTGGAGTGCATAGCCGGCTTCGGTAAAGCCTCGCTTGGCGTTCTCGAAGAATTCGATCGCCTTTTGGTATTCGGCATTGCCGCCGCCATAGCTGCGGCGGTTCCAGTGGACGTCGCCGAGATTGTTCTGCTCGAAGGCCCATTGCATCGGCATGCCTTCGCGAGTGAAGACCTTGAGCGTCGCCTCGAAGGCGGCTTCGGCTTCGTCCAGATATTTGCCGGTCCGTTCGAGATTGCCGAGATTGATCAGGCAAAGCCGATCACCGTTCCCAAATTTTCCGTCGCGGTCGCGTTTGCCCGTGCCCTGGCACCGCGCACCGGCTCCAATCCGCCGGCGCTGACCGGCGAGGCCGAGGCCGTCGGCGCCCGGCGCAGCACCGCATCCGCCGGAAACGGGTTGGTGCGGCAGGCATCGAGCAGCATGATCGTTACCGGCACGGTCGTCTTCAATTCGCCCATGACGGCGGAGATCGGCACCAGGGCCTGATCGGCGTCCTTCAATGAAGAAACGTCGGCGTCGACCGGCACCAGATAGTTTTCGCCGCCGGCCTCGATGCCGTGGCCGGAATAGTAGATCAAGGCGACGTCGGCGTCCTCGGCATCCTCAGCGAAACGCTCGAGGTCGCGCTTCACCTTTGCCGCGTCGCGGTCGGTGACGCTGCGCGCGTCGAAGCCGAGATCGGTCAGCATCTTGGCGATGTCGCGGGCGTCGTTGGTGGGGTTGGGAAGAGCCGCTATATGCTGGTATTTCGACTGGCCGACAATCAGCGCCACGCCCTTGAGGCTCGCCGGCTCAGCGGCATGAGCCGAGGTCACCACGAGGCAAAGCATGGCGCCGACGAAAGCCGTCAGCCACCCCTGCTTGAAGAAGTGCTGATTTCCGACAAGGCCCATTCGCCGCGTGTCCCCCGACAGCCCTGCATAGCGCTGGCATCCAACCATGGGCAAATTCGGACAAGATCCGAGCGGCCGGATTGTTGGCCGGTACATTCGCGAGGGAAGGGCGGTTGCGCCGCCGCCCGGCCTCGCCTATCACGGGAAAAATGTCTCCGCTTACCGAAACCGTCCTCTTCGTCTTCAGTCTCGTCGGGCTCGGCTATCTTGCCGGGTTGACCGGCTATTTGAAGCCGGCGAGCGGCGAGGGCGTATCCGAATTCGCCATCAACGTGGCAATGCCGCTTTTGCTGTTCCAGACCATGGTAAAGGCCGATTTCCACGGCGTGGCGCCGTGGCCGCTATGGGGCGCTTATTTCGCGGCGGTCGCGCTCACCTGGGCCACCGGCCATCTGGTTATTACGCGCATCTTCGGGCGGGACGCCCGCGCCGGCGTCGTCGGCGGCGTATCGTCGTCCTTCTCCAACGTTGTCCTGCTTGGCGCGCCCTTCATTATCGGCGTGTTCGGGCCGGCCGGGTTCGAAGTGCTGTCACTGCTCGTTTCCATTCACCTGCCGGTGATGATGATGGCCTCGATCATCCTGTTCGAGATGTTCGGCCGCGGCGGCAGCGAGCCTGTGCATCCGCTCCGCGTCGTCAGGAGCTTTCTCAGGAGGGTATTCATCAATCCGCTGATCATCGGCATACTGGCCGGGCTGGCGTGGCGCTTCACCAGTGCGCCACTGCCGGTGCTTGCGACGCGGCTGAGCGACGCGCTGGCCGGCACGGCCGCCCCGGTTGCGCTGTTTGCCATGGGGCTCAGCCTGCGCCGCTTCGGCATCTCCGGCAATGTGAGGCCGGCGCTGGCGCTGTCGGCGCTGAAACTGTTCCTGATGCCGGCGCTGGTTCTCGGCCTGGTGTGGCTGATCGGCCTGCCGCCATTGACGGCCAAGGTGGCGGTGATGGTTGCGGCGTTGCCGTCCGGCATCAATTCCTATCTCATCGCGGTGCAGTTCAACACCGGCCAGGCGCTGGCGTCGAACCAGATGACCATCGCCACCGCCTGTGCTGTCGTGACCACTGCGTTTTGGCTGACAGTGGTCGTCCATGTTTTTGGGTAGGGTATGTCGATATTCAGGTGATGCCGGCCTGCGAATGGCGGTTTCCTGCGCTTCCGGTACTCACGGACCCGAATGTCCGCTCCGTTCCGGTTCTCGGAACCCCCCCTTCTCGACTCGGCCTGAATTTCAACATACCCTGGAGCCTTGGCTGCATCGCTCTCGCTTTAGCTGGCCCAAACCCTATATGCCATCTTGTGATTGCTTGCGGGGCTTGCCCTGGGCTAAGAGCAGTGGCTCTAGCGATGCTATCGCGCACGTCCATTCACGAAATCAGCGACCGGCCCGCCAGGTGCCGAACGGAGGCGAGATCATGCTTCAGAAAACCAGCCATTTCATGCGGCAGGCCAATCTCATCAATGGCGAATGGGTGCAGGCCGATTCAGGCCAGACGATCGACGTCAACAATCCTGCTACCGGCCTCAAGATCGGCACTGTGCCGAAGTCGGGCAAGGCCGAGACCCGCCGCGCCATCGAAGCCGCCGACGCTGCTTTCCAGACATGGCGCAAGACCACCGCGCTCGAACGCTCGAAGCTGTTGCGCAAGCTGCACGACGCGATGATGGACAATCAGGACGTGCTGGCCGAACTGCTGACCATCGAACAGGGCAAGTCGCTGTTCGAATCGAAGGGCGAGATCGGCTCGGCCGCATCCTACATATTGTGGTTCGCCGAAGAAGGCCGCCGCACCTATGGCGACGTCGTGCCGTCGCCCTGGGCGGACCGCCGTATCCTGGTGACCAAGGAACCGGTCGGCGTCATCGCCGCCATCACGCCATGGAATTTCCCGTCCTCGATGCTGGCCCGCAAGCTTGGCCCGGCGCTTGCCGCCGGCTGTACCGCCGTGGTCAAGCCCGCGTCGCAGACGCCTTATTCCGGCCTTGCCTGGGGCGCGCTTGCCGAGGAAGTCGGCTTCCCCAAAGGCGTAATCAATATCCTGACCGGCGCTGCCGGTGAGATCGGCGACGAGATCTGTGCCAACCCGCTGGTCAAGAAGATCACCTTCACCGGCTCGACGGAGGTCGGCAAGATCCTGATCCAGAAGTCGTCGGTGACCGTCAAGAAAGTGTCGATGGAGCTCGGCGGCAATGCGCCGTTCATCGTCTTCGACGACGCCGACATCGAGCGGGCCGTCGCCGGCGCCATCACCGCCAAGTACCGCAATTCCGGCCAGACCTGCGTCTGCACCAACCGCTTCCTGGTGCAGGCAGGCATCTATGACCAGTTCGTCGAAAAGCTCGCCACTGCGAGCAACGGGCTGAAGGTCGGTTCCGGCCTCGAAGACGGTGTCCAGCAGGGACCGCTGATCGATGAGAAGGCGGTGGAGAAGGTCGAGGAGCTGATTGCCGACGCTACCGCCAAGGGCGGCAAGGTTGTCGCCGGCGGCAAGCGCCACGCGCTCGGCGGCTCGTTCTTCCAGCCGACGGTGATCGCCAATGCGACGCCGAAGATGCGCTTCATGAAGGAAGAAATCTTCGGCCCGGTAGCACCGGTATTCAAGTTCGAGACCGAGGAAGAGGCCGTAGCACTCGCCAACGACACCGAATTCGGCCTGGCCTGCTATTTCTACACCGGCGATCTCGGCCGCGCCTTCCGGGTCATGGAAGGGCTGAAATACGGCATGGTCGGCGTCAATGAAGGGCTCATCACCACCCCTGAAGCGCCGTTCGGCGGCGTCAAGGAATCGGGCCTCGGCAAGGAAGGCGGCCATCAGGGCATCGAGGATTATCTCGACACCAAATATGTCTGCATCGGCGGACTTGGTCTCTAGAAACCTGATGCGGTAATACCGAAAACGACCCTGGGCCGCTTCGAAAGGCCAGGCTGGCATCGAGCAGCGAACTTGCGAGCATGGCAATGAAGGACGGCGAGGTTTTCGGCACGACGCAGGCGGGCGAGGCCGTCCGCCGCTTCACCATCCGTGGCGGCGGCCTTACCGCCAACATCATCGGGCTGGGTGCGATCATCCAGGATCTGCGTCTGGCCGGGCACGACGCGCCGCTGGTGCTCGGCTATGATCGTTTCGAGCACTATGAGAAGGACACCGCCTTCTTCGGCACCGTCGTCGGGCGCTATGCCAACCGTATCCGCGACGGCCGCTTCACGCTTGCCGGCAAACGCTATCAGACCGAGCGCAATTTCCTCGAAAAGCACACGCTGCATGGCGGTTCGCAAGGTTTTTCGCGCCGGGCCTGGGCGGTTTCACTACATGGCAGGGATTTTGTCACGCTGACCCTGCACGACCCGGACGGCATGATGGGCTTTCCCGGCGCGCTCGACGTGACCTGCACCTACCGGCTGAAGATCCCCGGCACGCTCAGCGTCGAACTGACCGCCACCTGCGAGGAGCCGACGCTCTGCAACCTCACCCAGCATTCCTATTTCAACCTGGATGACGGCGGCGCCGGCGACATTCTCGACCACCGGCTGATGCTGAATGCCGGCGCTTATCTTCCTGTCGACGCCGATCTGATCCCGACAGGCACGGTCAAGCCTGTCGACGGCACACCTTTCGACTTTCGCCAGGCGCGGCCGCTGCGCATGGAGACCGAGGGCGAACAGCTCCCCTATGACCAGAATTTCTGCCTCGCCTCGACGCGCGGGCCGCTGAAACAGGCATCATGGGCGCAGGGCGCGAATTCCGGCGTCGAGATGGAGCTCTGGACCACGGAGCCGGGCGTCCAGCTCTATACCGGCCAGTACCTGGCGCCGTCTTCGCCTGGATTGGGCGGACGCCAGTACAAGGCCTTTTCGGGCTTTTGCCTGGAGCCGCAAATCTGGCCGGATGCGCCCAACCGGCCGTATTTCCCGCAAGCCACGCTGTGGCCCGGGCAGATCTACCATCACGTGACGGAATACCGGTTCAGGCTGCCTTAGGGCAGGAGTGCCGCTGCCGAAGCGTACGACTCGAGCGTCGCGAACATGCCCAGCGCGGTGCCTTCGGGATCCTTGGTCTGCGGCAGAGCTTCAGCTATCTGGCGGGTTATCTCAGAACCGGCTGGAACGTTCTTTCGGCTGAGGCGACTTCAAGCCGTGACAGGAGCATTCCGGATCAGCGGGAAGTCGCGCGGCGGTCTCCAGCGCGACCCGCGAGGCTGTCATGGAAAGATTGGGCAGCACGTCCTCCTGCAGCAATTTCTGGCGATTGCGATCCATATAGTCGTTGAAGCCCGCCGTCACGAACGCGCAAGGCACGAAACACGCGCCGATCTCGCGCGACAAGGTCGCCTCAGGGGCGATGGAATGGTTGAGTACATCCGCCCCCATGCCCCGATACGCCAAGGCTTCGGCTGGCGTTGTCAGCCGGGGCCCATAACAGTGGGCAGCCACCAACTGCTGTTCGATGCCATAAACGCGGCATTCGGCTGGCCAATGACGGCGGGCCGTTTCGACCAGAACCGCCGCACATCTTGGACACACGATTTGCTTGCCCGAACAGTCAAAGCTCTGGCGGTCAGGCAACAGTGAAAACGGGGTCTGCGTCAGTTCGATGATGTCGGCGGTCACCACCATGTCGCCCGGCTGGATCGCCTTGTTGACGGCGCCAACCGTCGAGCAGGCGAGAATTTGCCGTACACCCGCCCGCATCAATACCCAGAACGCGCGGCGGTGGCAGGAATGGTCGATACGGTCGCGGGGATTGCCGTGCGAATACATGCACAGCGCGCGTTTTGCTCTCCCTTCCGCTGTGATCGACGCATCGAACTCGAGCAGCTTCCAGTTGTCGGTGCGACCGAAAGGTGTTTCAAAACTCATGTCGCGCCGCAAGGTGCGCACACCATCGAATTCGACATCTTCCGGGAAGGCAAGCCCCCAGTTTGCCGACCCGGTGATGATGGCCAACCCTACCTGAGGGATGTCCGTCGAATGATCCGTCAGATCGTCGGCTGCATGGTAATTGGCGGGCATGTTTCCAGTCTCGGTCAGGATTTTTGCCGAAGGGTCACAATCAGGACCACGGCCACGACGATGACGGTCCACAATGTCGAGATCGCCGCAATGGTCGGATCGATCTGATCGCGCAGCGACAGGAACATAAGCTTCGGCATCGTGCTGTTGCGACCGCTTGCGATGAAGATCGAAATCACGGACTCGTCGAGCGAAGTCAGGAACGCCATCAATGTCGCCGACAGCAAGCTGATCCGAAGTTGCGGAACGATGATTCCGCCAATGGCTCTGGCCCAGTTTGCACCGAGGCTGCGCGCCGCCTGAACCTGGTTCCAGTCAAAGCGGGCGAGAGCGGGTAGCAACACAATGCAGGCGACCGGAACGGCCAGCACCACATGTCCGACCAGCACACCCAATAGCGTTCCGACCAGATGTTGTGCGGCCAACACAAAGAAGAGACCGATCGCAAGCAGGATACCTGGGGTAATCGAGGGGGTCAGCAGGACGCTCTGGATGGCCGCAGCGGTCTTTCCGCCCAGCCGGTTCATTGAAATGCAGGCGAGCAGCGCGAAAGGCACCGCGATCAACGCCGTCAACGTCCCAAGGATCAAGCTCGTTCTGAGCGCAGCCATCCACGTTGGCGAGCCGAAGAAGTTCTCGTACCAGCGCAACGAGTAGGCGTGCGGCGGAAACTCGAGGAGATTCGATGCCGAAAAGGAAAGCGGCACCACCACGAGCGTCGGCAGCATCAGAAATGCCATGACAAGAGCGGCAAAGCTCCAGAGCAAAATGCGGGCGAGCCTGTTTTGCGGATAGGCTTCAAGCATGGGAGGCTTCCACGGTGTTCTGGGCCACCAGCCGGCGTGCCGCCAGCAACATCACACCGATCAGCGCCATGAGAACGAGGAGCAGAATGCCCAGGACGCTCGCCGACCCCCAGTCCTGAAAGGTCGATAATGTACGCTCGATCCGGGTAGAGAGCGGATTTACCTTGCCGCCGCCAAGCACCGCCGGCGTGATGAAAAAACCTATGGCGTAGATGAGGACGATGATCGAACCCGAGAAGATGCCGCCCGCCGAAAGCGGCATAATGACGGTGCGGATGACCTGCCTGAGAGTGGCTCCCATGCTCGCTGCCGCGCGAATGAGATTTGGGTCGATATCGCGCATCGCAGCATAAACAGGCAGCAGAAAGAGTGGCAGCATGTAGTGCACCATGCCGATGAGCGTTCCCGTGAAGTTGTAGACCAGCGGCAATGGCTCCGCCGTCAGGCCTGATCCGGTCAACGCCGCGTTGATCAGGCCGTCGCGCCGCAAAAGCACGAGCCAACCATAGGTACGCACCAGAATGGAGGTCCACAGCGGCAGCATGACGAACGCCATGAGCACGTTGGCCAACCTTGGTCTGACGCTGGCCAGAGCGAGCGCCAGAGGGGTGCCGAGGAGAATGCAGGCCGCTAGCGTACCCAAGGACAGTTCGAGGGTCGTGACGAGCGCCGACCATGTCAGTCCGCTCGAAAGGACCTTCTGGTAATTGCCGACGGTGTACTCACCTCCGGTGGTCAGGAAGGATTGCCGAATTATCCAAAGGATGGGCAGTATCGCCGCCAGTCCAACGATGAACAGCGCCGGGAGCGAAAGCGATAGAAAAAACCGCCGCTCGCGCCGTGCATCCGCTGCGAGCGCCGGATCCCGGACGACGGTCACGCCGTCGCTCCCGGTATCGCGTGAACCTTCGCTGCTGGTGCATATGCGGTCATCCGCTGACCGGCGGCAAGCTCGGCGCAACCGCCGGCCAGCGCTGCCGGAATGCAGACAAGAACCTCTTGCCCACCGTCAAGCGCCAGCGTCAAAAGCCAGTTCTCGCCGCGGAACGCTTTGGTGCGCAGTATTCCGTCGAGGGCCACTCCGTCTCCTCCGACGAGCTTCGCATCAAGATGGAAGCTTTCGGCGCGGATCATCAACGTTTCGCGTGATGCTTCGGCGCCGTCGATTCTGCGTGCCGAGCCCGGGGCCACAATGTTGGCCTCGCCCATGAACTCCGCGACGAAGCGGGTCGATGGACGATCATAAATCCGCTGCGGCGTATCTATCTGCTGGATGCGGCCAGAATTCATCACCGCAATCCGGTCAGACATAATCAGCGCTTCGCGCTGGTCGTGGGTCACATAGATTGTGGTGATCCGTAGATGATCATGCAGACGCCGGATCTCATACTGCATGGTCTCGCGCAGGTTCTTGTCGAGCGCCGACAACGGCTCATCCATCAACATCACGCGCGGTTCGAAGACGATAGCCCGCGCCAATGCCACCCGTTGACGTTGGCCGCCGGATAGTGCGGCAATATTGCGCTCCGCCAGGCCATCCAGCTTCACGCGGGCCAAGGTATCAAGCGCCCGCTGACGCGCCTCCGCTCTCGGTACCTTGCGCAGCACCAGCGGATACGCGACGTTCGCCAGGACGTTCATGTGGGGAAACAAGGCGTAATTCTGGAATACTATGCCGATGTCTCGTTTGTTGGGCGGCAGGCGGGTGATGTCTCGATCGCCCAGGAAAAGTTTACCGGAATCCGGCCGGACAAAACCGGCCAGAGCCATGAGTAACGTGGTCTTGCCCGATCCCGATGGCCCTAGCAGCGTGAGGAATTCGCCAGCCTGAATGTCGAGCGAAACATCATCCAGTGCGACGTAGGACCCATAAGCCTTGTGCACGCTTTCGATGGTGATCGCGAGCGACTTCATCATGTGCTCCAGCCTTGAAGCGCGTCGCGTTCGACCGGCTTCACGCTACGCGCTTCAGGTTCTTGTTTTCATGCATGTCGTTGTCGCGCGCTGCACATTTTTGCGCGACATGCGTCAGAGCTGAGAGTCAGCGAGCCATCATTTCATCGAAGGCTCGTTGGGCAGCCTCGCCATTCTTGACCCACCATTCTGAATTGGAAAACACCGAAGTGCCAGCATTTTCAGGGGCGGTCGCAAGTGTCTTCAGACGGCCCTCGGGAATAAGTCCACCCTCATATGCCGCAGGATTGACTGGGCCATAGGCAATGAAATCGGTCAGCTTGGCAACCCGCGCGGGCTGCGTCATCGCTGCAATGAGCTTCATCGCGGCTTCCTTGTTCGGCGCTCCCTTCGGCACCCCAAGACAGTCCGTGCCGATGACCGAACCCTTGAACGTGTAGTCAGCCGCGCCGCCATCGGCTTTCACGGTTTGGGCGCGTCCGTTCCAGGTAATGACCAAATCCGCCTCACCGTCTTTCAGCAACTGCGCGGACTGGGCGCCCGAGGTCCACCACACGGCGACATTTGGTTTAATCGCTTCAAGCCGCTTGATGGCGCGCTCTAGCCCTTCCGGCGTGCTGAGCACGGAATAGACGTCCGCCGGTGGCACGCCATCGGAGAGAAGCGCGATCTCGATCGAGTCTTGCGCATTGGCGCGCAACGCGCGACGGCCAGAAAATTTGGCAACATCCCAGAACTCCGCCCACGTCTTCGGCGGGTTCTGGCCATAGGTCTTGGTGTTCCACGACATGACGGTGCCATAGGAATCGAACGGATAGCAGTAGTCGGACTTTGCGCCGTCCGGCACGGATTTCGGATCGATGATCTTGTAGTCGAGCGGCTCCAGCAGCGATTGCGCGGCAGCCTGCGCCCCTTCCGGCGAACCCAGGTGGACGATATCGGTCGTGACTGCACCCGAGGTAACCTGCATCTTCAGGGCGGCCAGGCCGTCGCTCTGCGTCTCTTCGCGAACATCATAGCCGAGCTCTTTTGCAGCCGGGCCCCACATGGCCTCCTTGATGGCGTTGCCATAGTCGCCGCCCGCGGTCGTGATGGTGACCGTCTGCGCATGCACGGGCAGGGCAGCCGAGATTGCGAATGCTGTTAAGGAAATGCGTAGCCAGGACATAGGTTTTCCTCCCCAACTTTTATGGAATATTGCTTGAAAGAGCCATTATTTTGTAATCGTAACGTTACGATTGCATCTGGATACGTTAGAGTCAAGCTGCTTCCTATGGGAGTTCGGATTGACCGGGATGTCGAATTCGGTAACGCTATGGCGGTCAGCAAATCAGCCGGCGCTTTCGCAAATGAAGTCGGGCGAACAATGGCCAATCTAAAGCAGATCGCCGCGGAACTTTCCCTCTCGGTGACGACGGTGTCCCGCGCTCTGAAGGATGGGCCGGAAGTGCAGCCCTCGACCATAGCCCGCGTCAAGGAGGCGGCTAAGCGGGTCGGCTATTTACCAAATCATCATGGTCGCGCGCTCAAAACCGGTCGAACGCAGACGCTGACGGCGGTGCTCCCGATGGAGACACGAGACCATCTGTCCGATCTGTTGAAGCTTCCTTTGATCGAAGGCATGACGCTGGCGGCGCGGCAAGCCGGCTATAGTCTGTCCATCTATTCCACCACTCCCGACGACGATCCCGTTGAGAGTGTGCAGCGGCAGCTTCAGGCGCGCAGCGCAGACGGCCTGATCATCACACGCCTGGTGTCGGCTGATCCGCGCGTCAGGCTGCTGCTGGATCAACGCATGCCATTCGTCGCGTTTGGAAGAACCGACCTGGATATGGCCTATCCCTATGTCGATGTCGACAATGAACAGATTGCCTACGAGGCGACCCGGCGGCTCATGGATAAGGGCTGTCGACGCATTGCGCTGCAACTTCTCGTTCCGGAGGACCAGGCGAGTGCCATGCGTCTTTCCGGGTATGGAAGGGCAATGGCCGAGGCCGGTATTCCGATCGACCAGTCGCTGATCGGTCATGGCATGTTCACCATGGAATCGAGCGCCGGCTGGTTCGATCGCTTGCTGGCGTCATCAGATCCGCCAACGGGCTTGGCGTGCGCCAACGAACTGGGCCTTCTGGGAGCGTTGCACGCTCTCGGCAAGCGGGGTCTTGCAGCAGGTCGTGACGTCCACATCGTCACCCGCGACAGCACGCGGCTGGCACGCTTCCTGCCCGCAAAGATCGGAGTTCATTCCGTCGATATGGCGGGTGTTGGACGCAAACTTATCGAAGTCCTGGAGAGCCGGATCATCAATCCGCTTGGGCCGGTGGAGACAGTCTTGGTACAAGGCAGATTCGAGCCGGCCGAATAGTCCGGGCGGCCCTCAGGAGGCCACCTCGTTTTGAACCGGCCGGATCAGCGCCTTTGCGGCATCTGCCGGAACCGGAGCTCCAGGACGGCGATGTCCTGGTAGCGGTCCATGCTGCTGGGGTGAACCTGCTCGATTCCAAGGTCAGAACCGGAGAATTCAAGCTCATCCTGCCCTATCGGCGGCCGTTCATCCTGGGCCACGACGTGGCCGAACGGTTATCCGCGTGGGACCGAAAGTTCGCAAGTTCAAAGCCGGCGACGATGTCGATGCGCGGCCGCGCGATGGCCGGATTGGGACATTCGCCGAATTCATTGCCGTGGATGAAGCCGACTTGGCCTTGAAGCCTGAGAATCTCAGCATGGAAGAAGCGGCCTCGATTCCCCTGGTCGGACTGACCGCCTGGCAGACGCTTATCGACAGGGCAAACCTGACGAAGGGACAGAAGGTCTTCATTCAGGCTGGTTCCGGCGGCGTCGGAACATTCGCCATTCAGTTGGCCAAGCACCCCGGCGCGACCGTTGCGACAACCGCGAGCGCGGCGAGTGCCGATCTGCTGAAAAGCCTCGGCGCCGATGTCGTCGTCGACTACAGGAAAGACGACTTCGAGAAAGTTTTGTCGGGCTACGATGTCGTCTTGAACAGCCAGGACGCCAAAACACTGGAAAAATCCATGAGCGTGCTGAAAGCGGGTGGGAAGCTCATCTCCATTTCCGGTCCACCGGATCCCGAATTTGCCAGGAAAAGGGACTGAATTTGATGCTGAGGCCAGTGCTGCGCGTCCTGAGTCTCGGAATTCGGGCCAAAGCCAAGCGCCGCGGCGTGCAGTTTTCGTTCCTTTTCATGTGGGCGCAGGGCGATCAGCTGAGCAAAATCACCTCTCTCATCGAAGCCGGCGCGATCCGCCCGGTTGTGGATCGAGTCTTTCCATTCGAAGCGACCAATGACGCCCTGGCCTATGTCGAAACAGGACGCGCCAAGGGCAAGGTCGTCATCAAGGTCAGATAGCAGTTGCCTCGAACGCAGCCCGCAGCGTCTCGAACGGCGCCAGGGCGCCGCGCACCTGCACGACGGCGGCGGCGACGCGATGAGCGCGCAGCACGGCTTCTGCCGGGGCATGCCCGGCAAGGCGGGCAGCGAGGTAGGCGCCGTTGAAGGAGTCGCCGGCGCCGGTGGTGTCGACCGGCGCGGCGACATGCACCGCCGGCGCCGATTGCAAGCCGCCGTTCCGGGCGATCAGCGCCGGCTCCTCGCCGTTCTTGACGACGACTTCGCCGACCAGCTTTCGCATCCGTTCGGCTGTTTGCTGCGGTGTCGTATCACCAAACAGCACCTGCTCGTCGGGGAAGGTCGGCAGCGCGATGTCGGCAACTGCGAGCGCCTCGAGCATGACGGCCTGTGCTTCCTCGCGCCGGCGCCACAGCCGCGGCCGGTAATTGGGATCAAAGGCGATCAGCGAGCCGGCCGCGCGCGCTGTGGCCACGGCCGTCAGCAGTACCTTGCGTGGACCCTCGTCGAGAATTGCCAAAGTGATTCCGGAAAAATAGACAAGCGCCTGGTCTTCAAGGCTTTTCTGCAATGCGGCTGGGTCCGAAGCCAGCTGCCTTGCGGCCGCATCGGCCCGCCAATAGGTGAAAGAACGTTCGGCGCCGCTCAGCGTGATCGCATAGAGGCCGGGGCGGGCGCCCGCTATCACCGGGCTGGCGCCGATGCCGATGCCGTTCTCGGCCAGGAACTTGATCTGGTCGCGCGAGAACGGGTCGTCGCCGAAGGCCGACACGTAGGTCGCCGGCCGCTCGCTGCTCAAGGCATGCAGCGCCCATAACGTGTTGAACGTGTCGCCGGCAAAGCCCATGCGCCAGTTCGGCCCGGTCTGGCCCGAAAGCTCGAGCATGCACTCGCCAATCGAGGCGATGCCGTTTCCTGCCATGAAGCACTCCTCCATCCTGCAATTGCGGTGCTGTAGCTTTTTGCGGCCGGCAGCGCCATGCTTGGCGACGGCGGATTCTTGCGCTGGGCGCGATTTCCCACAGGGGCGTGGGACGCGATCTGCCCAGCGAAACGTTATCCGCAGAACAGGAATTGGTTTGGCATCGGTATGGCGTTATCTTCTTGGAGGCCTCGGCCTGGCTGCCTTGCTTGCCGGCGTGCTGACCGTCGTCTATCTGACGGCGCCGCATGCGCCGCAACCAAGCTCGGATGTAGGCCGTTCCAAGACGACGGCGAACAAGCTGTTCGTGGCGACTTTCGAGCCCGAGAAAGGCATCATCCGGCAGGGCGAACTGGAATCCTGGCTGCTGACGCTGAATACCGTCGACGGCGCGCCGGTGGAAGGTGCTGCGATAACGATTTCCGGCGGCATGCCGCAGCACAAGCACGGTCTGCCGACCAGCCCACAGGCGACCGATTACCTCGGTGCGGGGCGCTATCGCATCGACGGGGTCAAATTCACGATGAGCGGGTGGTGGCAATTGCATTTTGCCATTTCCGCTGCGGCCGGTTCGGACACTGTCGTCTTCAACGTGGTGCTGTGAGCCGCTGATGAGCCGGTTTTCCAGTCTTCTCGTGTTGGTGGTGGTGGCCGTGCTTGCCGGCTGCGGCAGACCGGAGTTTTCCGATGCCGAAAAGCAGACCATCGCCTCATTGGCGCTGTCCAGGCTGCCGCCGCTGAAGCCCGACACCACCAATCGCTTCGCCGATGTGCCGGCCGCCGCGGCACTCGGCTCGACGCTGTTCTTCGACACCGGGATGAGCGGCGACGGCACGGTATCGTGCTCGACCTGCCACAAGATCGACCGCCAATTCCAGGACGACCTGCCGCAAGCGGTCGGCGTCGGCCGCACCAATCGTCGTACCATGCCGTTGGCCGGCGTCGCTCATGATCCCTGGTTCTTCTGGGACGGGCGGCGCGACAGCCTGTGGGCGCAAGCGCTGACACCGCTTGAAAATCCGCTGGAGCAGGCGGGCAACCGCGCCGCCTTCGCGCATTACATCAAGGCCCGCTTCGGCGAGCGCTATGAGCGCATCTTCGGCCCGCTGCCGAACCTTTCGGGCGTGCCGGCCAATGCCAGCCCGCTCGGCACCGATGCCGAGAAGGCGGCCTGGAAAGCCATGCCCGCCAGCCAAGCCGAGGAGGTCAACCGCGTCTTTGCCAACATCGGCAAGGCGATCGCCGCCTTCGAGCGCTCGATCGCGCCGCCGCAGACACGCTTCGACCGCTTTGCCATCGATCTGGCTGCGGGCGCCGAGCCGAAAGGCGACGCTGCCTTTTCGCCGGAGGAAATCCTCGGCCTGAAGCTGTTCATCGGCAAGGCCAATTGCGTGACCTGCCACAATGGTCCGCGTTTTACCGACGGCAGCTTCCACAACACCGGCGTGCCGCCCGTCGCGGGCCTGCCGCCGGATCGCGGCCGCGTCGACGCGGTACGCCAAGTCGAGGCCGATCCGTTCAACTGTTTCGGCGCCTTTCGCGACGGCGATACCAACGCCTGCCGCGAACTGCGCTTCATGGTCAAGGCCGGGCCGGAACTCGTTCGTGCGTATAAGACGCCGTCACTGCGGGGTGCCGCCACCCGGCCTCCCTACATGCACGCCGGGCAGTTTTCCTCGCTCGACGAGGTGGTGGCACATTATTCCAAGGCACCGGCAAGCGTCGAAGGCGTATCGGAGATCCATCCGCTGCAGCTTTCGGATCGCGAACGCGCGGCGCTGGTGGCGTTTTTGAAGACACTGGCGGAGTGAGGGTGGCTCAGCGCGCTGTGTAGCGATCCTTCGCTGTCCCGCCAACATTACCGCAACAGCGCTCTCCTACCGATCCTTCACCGTCTCCATCGCGACAAACGTCGAGGTCTGGGCAACGTGCGGCAGGGCGGAGATCCGCTCGCCGAGCACGCGGCGATAGGCGGCGATGTCGGTGGTGCGGACCTTCAGCAGATAGTCGAAGCTCGACGCCATCATGTGGCACTGCTCGATCTCCGGCACCGCCTGCACGGCGCGGTTGAAGGCGTCGAGCGCGGCCAAGCGGGTGTCGGACAGTTTCACTTGGACGAAGGCGACATGACCTTCGCCCATCCGCTCGCGGTCGACGATCGCCTGGTAGCCTCTGATAAAGCCGTCCTTCTCCAACCGTTTCACCCGCGCCTGCACCGGCGTCTTCGACAGGCCGACTTTTGCCGCGAGTTCCGACATGGAAAGCCGGCCATTGCTGCCCAGCGCCGACAGGATGTTCCTGTCAATGCGGTCCAATTGGTCTTCTGTCATGAAAATTCTGGTCAAATTGACGGGCATCAGTCATCATGATAGATCAATCGACCTGCGCTGTCGATTTCTTTGGACCGACTGCGATCGGGCTTTGTGCTAGCTTTGCGCCATTCGGTCCGGCGACCGCCGGCCCGCTCCCTGATGCTCGCTCTACAGGACCGTCATGCCAGCGCTCGATGCCATCCGCCAGCAGATCCGTGCCAATTACCTGCCTGACGAAGACGAGGCTGTGAAGCGGCTGGCCGAGGCGACGGGGCTTTCAGGGAAAGACCGAAAGGCGATCTCGGCCCGCGCTGCCGATCTGGTGCGGGCAGTGCGCGGCTCGTCCGATCCGCGGCTGATGGAAGTCTTCCTGTCCGCCTACGGCCTCTCGACCAAGGAGGGCGTGGCGTTGATGTGCCTGGCCGAAGCGCTGTTGCGGGTGCCCGACACCGAGACGATGGACGACCTTATCGCCGACAAGATCGCGCCGCACGACTGGTCGGCGCATGCGGGCGGCTCGAGCTCGATCTTCATCAATGCGTCGACCTGGGCGCTGATGCTGACAGGCCGGGTGCTCGACGAAGGCGAGGGCGGCATCGAAGGCACGCTGCGCGCCATGGTGCGCCGGTTGGGCGAGCCGGTCATCCGCAAGGCGGTGGCGGCTGCCATGCGCGAAATGGGCGAGCAGTTCGTGCTCGGCCGCACCATTGCCGAGGCGGTCAGGCGCGGCCGGCCGATGACGCAGAAGGGCTATCTCTATTCCTTCGACATGCTGGGCGAGGCGGCCCGCACCGAGGCCGATGCCTTGCGCTATCTCAAGGCCTATGCCGACGCCATCTCGTCGCTCGATGCCGGCGCCAACGGCCCCGACATCCGCCAGAACCACGGCATCTCGGTCAAACTGTCGGCGCTGCATCCGCGCTATGAAGTGACGCAGAAGGAAAAGATGCTGCCGGTCATGGCCGAGCGGCTGCTGTCGCTGGCGCTCGCAGCGCGCCATTCGCGCATGGGCCTCAACATCGACGCCGAGGAAGCCGACCGCCTCGATTTGTCGCTGGACGTCATCGAGCGGGTGCTGGCCGAGCCGGAGCTTGCCGGCTGGAACGGTTTTGGCGTCGTCGTGCAGGCCTATGGCCCACGCGCCGCGTTCGTTATCGACTGGCTCTACGAACTGGCGAGGAAATATGACCGCAGCATCATGGTGCGGCTGGTCAAGGGCGCCTATTGGGACACCGAGATCAAGCGGGCGCAGACGCTCGGGCTCGACGGCTATCCGGTCTTTACCCGCAAGGCCAACACCGACGTCTCCTACCTGGCTTGCGCGAAGAAGCTGTTGGCGATGACCGATCGCATCTATCCGCAATTCGCCACCCACAACGCCCACACCGTCGCCGCCATCCTGTCGATGACGACGGACCGCGATACATTCGAATTCCAGCGGCTGCACGGCATGGGCGAAGCTCTGCACGAGACGGTGCGCAAAGCCGAAGGCACGCGCTGCCGCATCTATGCGCCGGTCGGCGCCCATTCCGACCTGCTTGCCTATCTAGTCCGCCGGCTGCTGGAGAACGGCGCCAATTCCTCCTTTGTCCACCAGCTCACCGACGAGGAGGTCGAGCCCGAGGACATTGCCCGCGACCCGCTCGATACGGTGGAGAAGCAAGGTCCCGCCGCCAATCCGGCGATCGTGCCGCCGTCGGCGATCTTCGGTCCCGGCCGGCGCAACTCCAAGGGTTTCGATATCACCGACACGCTGACGCTGGCTGCGATCGACAAGGCGAGGGCCGAGTTCGCCGGGCCGGAGCGCTGGCACGCCAAGCCGGTCAGCCGCGCTGCCGGCTACGGCAAGCAGCGTCCGGTCGTCAATCCGGCAAAACCTTCGGAAGTGGTCGGCACGGTCAGCGAGGCCGCCGCCAAGCAGGTCGAGACCGCGGTGCGCATCGCCGTCGAGGCACAACCGGCGTGGGCAAAACGCCCGGTTGCCGAGCGCGCCGCCATCCTCAACCGGGCGGCCGATCTCTACGAAGCGAACGCGGTCGAGTTCTTTGCACTCGCCGCCCGCGAGGCCGGCAAGTCGCTCGCCGACGGCGTTGCCGAGGTGCGTGAAGCGGTCGATTTCCTGCGCTACTATGCGGCCGAGGCCGCAAATGCCGAGGCGGGAACCGAGGCGCGCGGCGCCATCGCCTGCATCTCGCCGTGGAATTTTCCGCTCGCCATCTTCACCGGGCAGATCGCGGCAGCACTCGTCACCGGTAATTCCGTCATCGCCAAGCCTGCCGAACAGACGCCGCTGATCGCTTTTCGCGCCGTCCAGCTGCTGCGCGAGGCCGGCGTGCCGGAAGACGTCATCCAGCTTCTGCCCGGCGACGGCCCCTCGGTCGGCGGCCCGCTGACCGCTGACCCGCGCATTGCCGGCGTCTGCTTCACCGGCTCGACCGAGGTCGCCAAGCTGATCGAAAAGCAACTCGCCGAGACCGCTGCGCCCGATGCCATGCTGATTGCCGAGACCGGCGGCCTGAACGCCATGATTGTCGATTCCACGGCGCTGCCCGAACAGGCGGTGCGCGATATCCTGGCCTCCGCCTTCCAGAGTGCCGGCCAGCGCTGCTCGGCATTGCGCATTCTCTACGTGCAGAAGGACGTCGAGAAGAAGATGCTGGAGATGCTGAAAGGCGCGATGGAAGCACTCAGCCTCGGCGACCCTTGGCGGATATCGACTGATGTCGGCCCGGTCATCGACGACGAGGCGCAAGCGTCGATCCGCGACTACTGCACCAAAATGGGCCTGCAGGGCCGGCTGATCGCCAAACTCGAAGCACCGAAGGATGGCCGCTTCGTTGCGCCGCACGTCTTTCGGGTCAAGGGCATCGAGGAGCTGGAGCGCGAGGTGTTCGGGCCGGTGCTGCATGTCGCCACCTTCGATGCCGACGAGATCGATGCGGTGATCGCCGCGATCAACCGCAAAGGCTATGGCCTGACCTTCGGCCTGCACACCCGCATCGAAGGCCGCGCGCAGCATTTCGTCGATGGTATCAATGCCGGCAACATCTACGTCAACCGCAACCAGATCGGCGCCGTCGTCGGCGCGCAGCCGTTTGGCGGCGAGGGGCTTTCCGGCACCGGGCCGAAGGCTGGCGGCCCGCATTATCTCCGGCGCTTCCGCAAGGGGCCTGAGGCCGGCACCCATCTTGCCGAAGGCCGCAAGGTGACGGCGACCGAGCTCGCCGACAATCTGCCGGACCCGGCGCTTGGCGGCTGGTCGACGCGGCCGGATCGCGTCGCCATCCTGAGGAAACATCTGCGCGGCAAGGGCGCCGCGGCCATCGGCGCTGCAGCCGCCATCGATTTCGGCCAGGTCGACCTGCCCGGGCCGACCGGCGAGGCCAACACGCTGTCGCTGTCGCCGCGCGGGCGCGTGCTGTGCCTCGGTCCCGACGCGGATACGCTGCTTGCTCAGACCATCCAGGCGCTGGCCGCCGGCAATGCGGTGCTCGCCGTCGCGCCCGGCGCGCCGGCGGCGCTATCGGCGCTGACCGGCAAGGGCCTGCCGCTGGCGGCGATCGACGGCCGGCCGGACCCGGTCGAAGCGCGCTCGCTGCGGGTCGATGTCGTGGCCTTTTCCGGCACGCCCGAGGCCGCGCGCATCGTGCGCAAGGTCATCGCCGAGCGCGCCGGCCCGATCGTGCCGCTGGTCAGCGAAGTCTATTATCCGGCCGCCTATGCGCACGAGCGCGCCGTCTGCGTCGACACCACGGCGGCGGGCGGCAATGCCAGCCTGCTGGCCGCGGCCTGAGGGTTTCGCCAGGGCTCGCGTATCGCGGGCAGCGGCGGCGCCGGCTTTGGTGGCTGAGAGCGATAGTTACCTGATACCGAGCGGCACCTCGAACTGCCAAGCCGAGCGACCGGCTCCTTCCGGAATGGGAGGAAACGGAGAAGCCCGGCGGACTGCGTCGAGTGCGGCCTTGTCCAGCGCGGCAACACCCGAACTGCCCGTCAGCCTGGCCGACCGGACGCTGCCATTCGATGCGACGGTAAAGGCGACGGTGGCCGTGCCGGTGGCGCGCGTGCGTGTCGAATTGAACGCCCGCACCAGCTTTGACCGGATCTTGCCGGGATAGTTGGTGACGGCCGCATTGCCGATGCCTGATTTGCCGCCCCTGCTGGCGGTCAGGATCTTGCCGCCCTTCTTGCCGTCGGCCGCGCCGTGCACGACATCCGTTTCGTCGCGGCCGCCGGAACCGGTCTTTTTCTTCTTGGAATCGGCTTTGGCAAGTCCCTTGCTCGCCTTCTTGCCCAAGGCCGGCTTTTCGGGCTCGTTTGGTTCGGCTTTCCCGGCCGGCTTTTTCTGCACGGTTGCCTTTTTCGGCTGCTTGGGCTCCGGCCTGTCCGGCTTCGGTTCTTCCGCCGCGCCGACTGTCTCGGTCGTCTGAACCGTTTCGGCCAGCGCCGGGTCGGCTGGTGCCGGAGCACTCGTCTCGGCAGGCTCGGCCGTTTCGACCGCGCTGACTGGCGGCGGCACGGCATTGTCGTCGGCAGGCACCAGCCTGTCGGTCGCAAGAATGTCGGGCGATGGGCCCTGGCGGGCAGGGTGGACGGGTTGGGCAGGTGCGGGCTCGGTGCGATCGGCAGGCGCAGCAGCTTCCGTGGCGGCCTCGCTGACCGGCTCGACCACTTCTGTTCCGGAAGCTTCGGCCGCGCCAGTGACCGGCTGAAGCGTCTCCTCCGCCGCAGTCGCCTGTGCCTCGACCGTTTCGACGGGCTTGGCGTCGAGCATGGTCACCATCGTTACGTTGGCCACTTCCGGGTCGTCTCCGACATCGCCGGCTGCCTGCTGCGGGTCGGCGCCGAGCAGCATGTCGCCTTGCTGGTCGGCACCTTCGATCCTTGGCCGGTCGTCCGGCAGCGTGAGAAAAGCCAGCGCCACGGCTACGTGGAATGCGCAAGAGCAGGCGATCGCCACCGTCCAGTTGCGGCGCCGCTGCTTCTGTCGTGCCTGCCGCATTGGCTCCACAGGCACCGTAGGCAGGTCGCCGTCGGCATCGACGATGTAACCGTCTTCCGGTCTGTCGCGCAGCGAAACACGCAGCGGCTCGCGCGGGATGGCGAAATCCGGATCGTCCGGCTCCGGCGGCAGGAAACCGGCTAGCGGCCAGGCCACGGCGTTTCGTGCGAAGGCGGGTTCCAGTCCCAAAATTCAGACCCCGAAGGCGATGCCGGTCCTGGTCTGCGTCTTCAGCCCGCGCATGCAGGCATTCGGCTCGGCGCCGGCGCATTCCGTGGCGCTGTTGATCAACACGCGTCTGAGCTTGCTGCAATCGGTGCCGGCAAGGTCGAAACGCGTCACCTTGGTCTTGCCTGCCGGCAGCTCCTTGAAATCGAGCACGGTCAGCCGATCGACGACACCGACTTCGTTGAACAGCGCGATCTCGAATGCCGCCTTGGACAGATCGGCACCGAGATTGTTGGTGACCACGAAGGTCAGGCGGCAGCCCTTGTCGGATGGTTGCGCGCCGTTCAGTTCTAGGTTCAGCGCCGGCGCTGGCTGCTGTGTCCATGCCGGAGCCGCCGCAAGCGATATTGCCAGCACCGCAGCGAACAGACGAAGGGATGCCGTCATGCCTGTCATTGTCGTCAGCCTCCAAACCTCATGGTCGCCGCCAGCTTCAGGGTGACGCCGGGCTCGTAGACGACGCTCGTCGTCGATGCGTTCAGCGGGTTGGCGTATTTGACGCCGAACAGATTGTCGGCGCGAAAATCGACCTTGAAATTGTCGGTCGCCTGGTAGCTGGCGAAGGCATTGACCAGCGTATAGTCCTTGGCCACCGCGTTGCCCTGCGGCTTGCCGTTGTATTGCACCTCGCTGCCGATTGTCAGCCTGTCCTCGAGGAAGCGAAAGCCGAGTTGCCCGGTGACCTGGGAGGAGGGGACGGTGACAAGGTCCGCCCGTTCGCCTTCATAGGAGATGGTGTGGCCGTCGGTGACCGACGCCGACAGCCCGGCAAAGCCCCAGGCGGCGTCATAGACGCCCTCCATCTCGAAGCCGTGGATCCTGGCCTTGGCGAAATTCTGGTACTGGAAGCAGATCGGGATGCCCGGACCGAATGGGCAGCCGCTGGTCGGGTCGAACGGCGACAACGTCACGCCGTCGATGTAGTCATCGACGTTGTTGTTGAAATAGGCCGCCTTCAGCCGCAGCGCGTCATCAGCCTCGATGACGCCATTGGTGCTGTAATTGACGCCAAACTCCACCGTCTTGCCGATTTCGGGCTTCAAATTCGGATTGGGGAGAAACGGGAAGCTGACGCCTGACGGATGATTGCCGCTGATCAGCGTCTCCGACAGCGACGGAGAACGGTAGCCTTCCGCATAGGTGCCGTAGAATTGCAGCCCGGAAAGGCCGGCGGTTTCGAAGGGCGAAACGCCCACTGTGATGCGTGGCGATAGCCGGTTGCCAGAGGTTTCGCCGACATCGCTGTCGAGCTTGTAGCTGTCGTAACGCAGCCCGGCGATGACCTCGAGCCAGTGCCAGGTGAGCTGGTCCTGAACGTAAGCGCCGGAGACGTTTCTATCGCCCGAGGGCGTGTAGAAACTGTCGCCGCCCGCCGCGCCGCCTGTCTCGACATCGTCGCCGACCCAGTCGCCGCCATAGGACAGCTCATGCGCGATTCCAACGGTCTCGAATCTCGACGTGTTCCAGATGTCGATGCCGGAAGTTCCGATATCGAATGTCGACATCGAACCCGCTGGCAGGACGATCGGAAGACCGGTGACCGGATCAAACCGGTTTTGCGCGACAAGGGTCGTCAGATCGAGCTTGGTCTTGTTGTAAGACGCGTTGATGTGGAGATCGAGCCAGCTCCTGTCTTCGTCGGTGATGTTGTAGCGGGCCGTGAAGGTATTCGCCTTCAGGTCGGCGTCGTTCACCGGCGCACTGCCGCTGGTTTCGGTCCATCCGTCGTTCGAGCCGATCCAACCGAGCTTCAGCTCGCTGTTGTCGCTGGGGCGGATGGTCGTCTTGAGCAGCCCGCTCAAGACATCGAAGCCGGTGCCCGCTACAGTGTCGCCGCCGCCATGCCTGTAGTCGTCATAATCGCGGTAGACGATGTTGCCGAGCACGTCCCAATTCTCGTTGATCCGATAGGCACCGCTGGCACTGGTGGTCCAGCCTTCGCCGTTGGTTTCGTAGCGCCCGGTCGCTGCTGCTGCCCAGGTCTCGTCGGACTTGAGGAAATCCTGCGCATCCTTGGTGTCGAAAAAGACGACGCCGCCGATCGCCCCGGAGCCATAGGTGTTGGCGACCGGGCCGCGGATCACGTCGACGGATTTGATTAATTCGGGATCGATGTAGAAGGTCGATTGCGTGCCATGATCCGAGCGCTGGAAATTCTGACGGGCGCCGTCGACGATGACGGAGACGCGGCCGAAATCCTGCAGGCCGCGGATGTTGATGCTGGAGCTGACACGCCTTGCGTCGGCCTGGACGGCGACACCCGGCACACCGAACAGCATTTCGTTGGGCGTCGTCGCCATGCGGCGCTCGAGCTGTTCCTCGTCGACATGGCTGGCTGAAGCAAGCGATTCGATCGCCGTCTCGCCGGTGCGGCTGAGGATCAGGATCTTGTCGAGCAGCGTGGTACCCGTCGGAGCCGGCTTTGCCTGTTCGGGCTGTTGTGACGGGTCAGTCCGTTGCTGGCCGGTTGCCGGTTGGGCGGCCTGCTGGGCGCCGGCCGGCGTGGCGAGCAGCGGGATCGCCGCCGCGCCGGCCAGCAACGCGGCCATTTTGCTTGCCGTAGACCCCATTTTTCTTGCCGTCGACCAGTGTGCCAGGCCGCTGCCCGCCGGCCGTCCCCAATTCGCCAACCCCATGCTGCAACTCCAAGAATCCATGTTCGATGCTGGCTGGCTTGGGGCTCGCTGGCATTTTTCATCGCGTCCGGCGTCTTAAATGTTGACTCATTTACTCCGGTATTGCACTGCTAGATAACATGACCATTCGAGTCAAGAATTGAATCGGCATTTCACGCAGGCGCCGAGCCAGATGCCCGGCACAGGAAAGGGATCGAACCAATGAACACGCACAATCCCAGCGACTTTCGCTATCGCGTCCGCCGTTCCGACGAAAATTCCATCCGTTTCGAGCGGGTCCAATCGGCCGTGAGAACGCTGTCCAGCAACACGCTGTTCCAGGGTGAGCACGAGATCGGCATCGAGCATCACGGTGCGCTGTATCGGCTGAAGATCACCCGGCAGGGCAAGCTCATCCTCAACAAGTAGGTGGTAGAAATGGACCAGCGCGTAAAACCCGCCCCGCACGAGATCCGGCGGGCACGGGCAGACAATCCGAAGATGCGCGAGCGTGAGCTCGCCGCCCAGCTGAGGATTTCGGAGGCCGAACTGGTCGCCGCGCATTGCGGCGACGGGGTCGTGCGCGTCGAGCCGCGTGTCAACGACCTCTTGACTGGCCTCGAAGCTGTCGGTGAGGTGATGGCGCTGACCCGCAACGAAAGCGCGGTGCACGAGAAGATTGGCGTCTACGACAAGGTCGTCACCGGCAATCACAATGCCATGGTGCTCGGCGAAAACATCGACCTGCGCATTTTCCCAAAAGTCTGGGCGCACGGCTTTGCCGTGGAAAAGCGCGATGGCGCCGACATCCGCCGCAGCCTGCAGTTCTTCGACACCGCAGGCGAGGCGGTACATAAGGTGCATCTCAGGCCAGCCTCCAACCTCTACGCCTATCAGAAACTGGTGGCCGGGCTGGAATCGCCGAACCAGGAGCCGACGATGGCGATTTCAGCGGGCACGGCTGACGAGACCGAGACTGCGGACAATTCGGCGAGCGTCGACGATCTGCGCAACCGCTGGAGCCAGTTGACCGACGTGCACCAGTTCTTCGGCATGCTGAAGACACTGAAGATCAACCGCCGACAGGCGGTGCGCATGGTCGGCCAGGACTACGCCTGGCTGGTCGACAAGGATGCAGTGAACGCCATGTTCAACCACGCCGCTGCCGGCGCCATTCCGATCATGTGCTTTGTCGGCAATCGCGGCTGCATCCAGATCCATTCCGGCCCCGTCGCCTCGATCAAGCCGATGGGACCATGGCTCAACGTGCTCGACGAGACCTTCCATCTGCACCTGCGGACCGACCACATCGATGAGGTCTGGGCCGTGCGCAAGCCGACCAAGGACGGCCATGTCACGTCGCTCGAAGTCTATGGCGCCGACGGCAAGATGATCATCCAGTTCTTCGGTAAGCGGCACGAAGGCGAAAGCGAGCGCGAAGACTGGCGCTTTCTGGCCGAAAACCTGCCGCGCATTCCAAGCCCGACCGCAGCCTGAGGACAACGACTATGGTGTCTTTGCTCAAACGGGCGCGTGTTTTCAGAATGGCGCTCGGGCCGGCGATCGCCCTTTTCCTGGCCTTTGCCGCATTGCTGCCGGCCCACGCCACTGAAGGCACGGAGGTCTTTGCGGACCCGTCGAAGATAGCCGCCATCGGCGGCTCGATCACGGAGATCGTCTTTGCGCTCGGCGAGCAGGATCGGCTGGTCGCCCGCGATTCGACCAGCCGTTACCCCGAGGCGGCGCTCAAGCTGCCTGACATCGGATACATGCGCCAGCTGTCGCCGGAGGGTGTGCTGTCGGTCAATCCGTCGGGCATATTGGCCCTGCACGGCAGCGGACCGAAGGAAGCCGTCGACGTCTTGAAGAAATCAAGCATCCCGTTCATCGAGGTGCCCGAGCGCTATGATAATCAAGGCATTCTCGAAAAGATCCATATCGTCGGCAAGGCGCTCGGCACCGAGGCCAAGGCCGATGCGCTGGCGGCCCAGACAGACGCCAAGCTGAAGGCAGCTGAAAAGCAGACCGCCTCGATCAAGGAGCGCAGGCGCATCCTGTTCGTGCTGTCGATCCAGGGCGGCAGGCTGCTTGCCGCCGGCAGCGACACCGCCGCCGACGGAATCATCAAGCTGTCGGGCGGCATCAACGCCATCGATGGCTTTGCCGGCTACAAGCAATTGTCGGACGAAGCAGTCATCACCGCCAGGCCCGACGTGATCCTGATGATGAACAATGCCGGGCGGGCCACCGCGGATGACGAATTGTTTTCGAACCCTGCCGTGGCTTCGACGCCGGCGGGTGCAGCCCGCACGCTGATCCGCATGGACGGCGGCTACCTGCTCGGCTTCGGTCCACGCACGGCCGACGCCATCCATGATCTCGCCGTCTCGCTCTATGGCAGCCAGGTCGCGGATTGAGCGCGATGGCCGATCATTCGATCGCCGGTGCGACGGGCATTATGGCGACGGCAGGTGACCGTTCGCGGCGTGCCCGCCTCGTCATCGTGCTGCTCTGCGTCGGGCTGGTTATCGCCGTGCTGTTGTCGCTGACCTCCGGCGCGTCCGATGCCTCGGCCATCGGCGTCATGCACAACTGGCTGTTCGGCGCGTTGCCCGGCGACGCGGCGTTGAGCGCCCGCGACCGCCTGATCGTCCATGACATCCGTCTGCCGCGCATCATTCTGGGCGTGCTGATCGGCGCATCGCTTGCCGTCTCCGGTGCCGTCATGCAGGGGTTGTTCCGCAATCCGCTGGCCGACCCCGGCCTGATCGGCGTTTCGGCTGGATCGAGCCTCGGTGCGGTCGCCGTCATCGTGCTTGGTTCGACCATGCTGGCGCCGCTGACTTCAGCGCTCGGCACGACGGCTTTGCCGCTGGCTGCGTTCTGCGGCGGGCTGGCGACGACATTGCTGCTCTATCGGGTCGCGACACGACAAGGCCGGACCTCGGTCGCCACCATGCTGCTCGCCGGCATCGCGCTGGCGGCGCTTGCCATGGCGCTGACCGGCATCCTGATCTTCATGGCCGACGACCGGCAATTGCGCGACCTGACCTTCTGGCAGCTCGGTTCGCTGGGCGGCGCAACCTGGCAGAAGATCGGCTCGGTCGGGCCGGTCATCGTGCTGGCGCTGGCGGCAATGCCGTTCCTGGCGCGCGGCCTCAACGCGCTGGCGCTTGGCGAGGCCACCGCCGGCCATCTCGGCATCCCGGTGCAGCGGCTGAAATACACCGCCATCATCGGCGTCTCGGCAGCGGTCGGCGCCTCCGTCGCGGTCAGCGGCGGCATCGGCTTCGTCGGTATCGTCGTACCGCATTTGCTGCGTTTGCTGATTGGCCCGGACAACCGCTATCTGCTGCCTGCATCGGCACTGCTTGGTGCGGCGCTGCTGCTTTTGGCCGACGCCGTCGCCCGCACCATCGTCGCCCCGGCCGAATTGCCGATCGGCATCGTCACCGCGGTCGCCGGCGCACCGTTCTTCCTGTGGATACTGCTGCGTAAGCGCGGCGTCATAGACCTGTGAGAGACCGTTTGGAAACTCTACTCTGGCGGCCATCTGATGGCGTTTTTCTGCGCTTCCGGTGCTCACGGACCCAAATGTCCGCTCCGCTCCGGTTCTCGAAACCACCACATATGACTCGCCAGAGCGAATTTCGAAACAGTCTCTAAGAGGGTTTTTATGATCGAAGCGCGGGATGTCTCGGTGGCGATCGGCGGCAAGCGCATTGTCGCCCATATCGATTTCGCGGCTCGGCCCGGCGAGGTCGCGGCCATCGTCGGCCCTAATGGTTCGGGCAAGACGACCTTTCTCAGAGCACTGTCCGGCGATCTTGCTTATTCGGGAGAGGTCGCCATCAACGGCCGCAATCTATCCGCGATGAAGCCGGTCGAGGCGGCGACGGTGCGCGCGGTGCTGCCACAGGCGACGACGCTGTCCTTCCCGTTCACCGTGCGTGAGATCGTCAGGCTAGGCCTGGTCGGCGGGCGCTCCGGCGCGTTGCCCGGCGAGGACCAGCGCCTGCCCGAACGGGCGCTGGCTCGCGTCGACCTCGACGGTTTTGCCGGCCGCTTCTACCAGGAGCTGTCCGGCGGCGAGCAGCAGCGCGTGCAGCTTGCCCGCGTCCTGTGCCAGGTATGGGCGCCGGTGCTCGACGGCAAGCCGCGCTATTTGTTCCTCGACGAGCCGGTGTCCAGCCTCGACATCAAACACCAGCTGATCATCATGCACATCGCGCGTGATTTCGCCAGGCGCGGCGGCGGCGTGGTCGCCATCCTGCACGACCTCAATTTGACGGCGATGTATGCCGACCGGATTTTCGTCATGCATCGAGGCAGGCTCGCCGCTACAGGTTCGCCGCAACAGGTGCTCAGCGACGAGCTGATCGAAAAGGTCTTCGATTGCCGGCTGAAGGTCGGCGTGTTGCCGGCGGCAAACATGCCGTTCGTACTGCCGCAATCGGCGGCTTAGGCAATCAGAGAACTCAAGCGGCCGGCGCCCTTTGCACCAGCATGTCGATGCCGAGCAGGTGCCGCACATTCGGGCGCGCCGCCACCAGATCGGCGATCGTGTAGCGCGACAGCACGGCGAAGAAGGCGTTGAGCGCTTCGCGCAATGCCGAATTCAAGGCGCAGCTGTCGACCAGCGGGCATTCGGCGGCGTCGTTCTCGAAGCACTCGGCCATGGCAAAGCTTTCCTCCGTCACCCGCACGACATCGAACAGGCTGATTGAGTCGGCCGCACGGCCGAGCCTGACGCCGCCATTCCTGCCGCGCACCGTTTCGATCAGCCCGTGCTCGACCAGCGGCTGCAGGATCTTGAACAGGAAAAGTTCCGATACCGAATAGGCGGCGGCGATCTCGGGGATGCGGCTCAACCGTTCGGTGTTGGCGGCGCAATACATCAGAATGCGCATGGCGTAGTTTGTCTGACGGGTAAGCCGCATCGTGTCCTCACATAGCAATGGTTGGCGTCAATATGGCCTATAGTTTGGAACAATTCCAGACTGGCGCTGCATAATAGATGAATTCCGGCCTCAAGTTTGCGTGCACGATTGCGCGCGCTGAAACCAGCGGCGCGCTTTCCGGGGCAGGCGGCACTAGATAAGTTCGCATACACGATCAGGAGCGGCCCATCATGTCTCGACCAGCCCCGGCATTTGCATCTGTCGCGTCCGCCCGGTTCGATGCCGATGCCAGGCTTTCGGCGCTCAGGCGCACCAAGTTCGTTGCCGCCGCAGCACTTGCGTTTTGCGTGCTGGTCTTTGCGGTGGCGAAATCGCTCGAGAGCCGGCATGCGTGGCTGGGCTTCGTCGCCGCTTTCGCCGAGGCGGCGACGATCGGCGGGCTGGCCGACTGGTATGCGGTGGTGGCGCTGTTTCGGCGGCCGCTTGGCCTGCCAATCCCGCATACGGCCATCATCCCGGAAAACCAGAACCGCATCGCCGACAATCTCGGCCGCTTCATCGAGGTCAATTTCCTGGCGCCGGAACCGGTGCGCGAAAAGCTCGCCGAGGTGGACTTTTCGGCGCTGGTCGCGGACTGGCTGGCCGACCCGAACCGCGCCGCCGATTTGTCGCGTTTCGTTGGCCGGCTGGTGCCGCAGACGCTGGCAGCGGTCGAGCAATCCGGGCTGCGCGGATTCGTCACCAGCCGCATGCTGGAGCAGATCGAGAAGGTACCGCTGGCGCCGCTTGCCGCCGAGCTGCTGTCGGCGCTGACCGACGATCGCCGCCACCAGAAATTATTCGACGAGTTCACCAAGGTGGTCGGCCGCTTCCTGAGCGACGAGCAGGCGCTGGCGACGATGCGCGAGAAGATCCGCGAGGAACTGCCGTCGCTGTTCAACCTGTTTCGCGCCGACGCCTATCTGTTGAAGAAGATCGTTGCGTCGGCCGGCTCGCTGCTCGATGAGGTGCGGGCCGATCCGCACCACCCGATGCGAGCCGAATTCGACCTTTTCGTCGAAACCTTCGTCGAGCGGTTGAGGACATCCAAACAATATGCCAGGCGCGCCGAAAAGCTGAAGCGCGATTTCCTTGCCCGGCCAGAGCTCAGCGCGTTGGCCGGCGATATGTGGGACAGCCTGCGGCTGTTCATCGAACAGGACGCCAAGGCGCCGAATTCGATGATCCGCGACCATCTCGCCACCATGTTCGTCGAGGTCGGCCGCCATCTTGCCGACGACGCGCAGATCAGGGCCGACATGAACCAGGGCTTCATCGTGGCGCTGGCCTCCTTCGTCGAAAGCCAGAAAAGCGGCGTGTCGAAGTTCATTGCCGACCAGGTCAAGCGCTGGGACCTCGCGCAACTGACAAGGCTTATAGAAATGAACATCGGCAAGGACCTGCAATATATCCGCTTCAACGGCATGATCATCGGTGGCCTTGCCGGGCTCGTGCTCTACATCGCCGAACGGCTGTTTCTCGTCGGCTGACTCGTCCGAATGGACCGCTGAGCTTCGCTGCACTATCTTCGGTGCAGTGGCGGCGTTCACGGCAACAGGGGGAGAGAACCAGCATGGCAAAACGACCGGAGTCTGAGTCCTTCATCGAGATGTTCGGCAAGTTCGGCCGCGACCTGAAGCTGCCGAATGTCGACGTCGAGGCGATCCTCGCCCACCACGCCAGGAACCTGGAGGCGCTGGAGAAGTCGGCCCGGGCGAGTGCCGCCGGAGCGTCGGCGCTGTTGTCAAGGCAACGCGAGATGCTGCAGGACACACTGCGCGAAATCACCGACATGGCACAAAACTACTGAGCGCCCGGCACTCCGCAGGAAATGATGCAGAAGCAGGCGGCGTTCGCCAGGAAATCCTTCGAGACCGCGCTGAAGAATGCCGGCGAGATGGCGGAACTGGCGAGGGCGTCCGGCACCGAATCGATCGAAATCCTGCGCAGCCGCATCAAGGAGGCGATGGAGGAGATCCGCGCCGGCCATCATAAGGGGTAAGCTGTTCCCCGGCAGCACGCTTGCCGGCAGCGACGACCGGCGGTTCGCGGCCGAAGATTATGGGCTGGAATCGCACTGGCGAATTGACAGGGGGGGGCCGGTCGTGGTCCGGAACAGGCAAGCGATCGGGAAAGCAGGAATGACGCAGATACGGCCGAGGACGCCGCCGACCTTCGAGCAACTCAGGGCGATGGCCGGGCAGGAGTTGGGCGTTTCGGACTGGACGTTGGTCGATCAGCACCGCATCGACCAGTTTGCCGAATGCACTGGCGATCATCAATGGATCCATGTCGATCCCGAACGGGCGAAGCGGCAAAGCCCGTTCCGCACCACGATCGCGCATGGCTATCTGACCCTGTCGATCATCGGCGCGCTGGCGCTCGAGATGGGGATCGTGCCCGAAAACACGCAGGCCGCGTTCAACTACGGTTTCGACAAAGTGCGTTTCGTGGCGCCGGTCAGGGTCGGCTCGCGAATCAGGCTGCGCACCACGCTGTTGTCGATGGAAGACAAAGGTCCGGGGCAGTATTTGATGAAGGCCGCCAATACAGTCGAGATCGAAGGCGAGCAAAAGCCGGCGCTGACCGCCGAGACGCTCGTCATGCTTTATGCACGCCGCAAGCGGGCAGGGGCCTGAGAACACAGCCTCAGGCCAGCAGGCTTCCGGCAGCGCAATCAACGCGACATCGCCTCTTCAAGCGCCCTGAAAATCCGGTCGTCTCCCGATTGGGCGACGTTGAAGCGCATGTAACGGCTGGCCGAACGGGACAGGCTGAACGCATTGCCGGGCGCAAGCACGACGTTGGCCGACAAAGCGTGACGGGCGACGTCCGCGGCATCTATTCCCTCCGGCAGCCTGCACCATAAAAACATGCCGGCCGGCTGATCTATCCACGGCACAATGCCGATTGCTCTGAGCCGGGTGCCGGTTTCTTCCATGGCGCGCGAGAGCCGCGCGCGCAGCAGATCGACGTGCTTGCGATAGAGGCCGTCCTTCAGCAACGTCAGCACCAGTTCGGATGCAAGTCGCCCGCTGCCAAAGGATGTGGCAATCTTGAGATCGATCAAACCTTCCATCCAGTCGCGAGGAGCGGCGATGAAGCCGCAGCGCACCGATGCCGACAGCGTCTTGGAAAAGCTTCCGATATGGATAACCCGGCTGAGGCCGTCGAAGGCCGCCAGCCTGGGCGCGGGCGTGTGTTCGAAATCGGCGAAGATATCGTCCTCGATGATCGTCAGCCCCGACTGGTCGGCGAGCTTCAGCACCCGATGGGCAACGACCGGGGACAATATCGCGCCGGTCGGATTATGGAGCGCCGAATTGGTGATGTAGAGGCGCGGCCGGTGCTCGCTCAGCGCCTGCGCGAACAGTTCGATGTCCGGCCCCGAGCGCGTGTAGGGGACACTGATCACCTTGGCCCGATGGGCGCGCAACAGGGCATGGAAGTTGAAATAGCAGGGATCGTCGACCAACACCGTGTCACCCGGTTCGAGCAGGAACCGGCACAGCAGGTCGATCGCCTGAGTGCCCGATTCCGTCAGCATGATCTGTTCCGGGGACGCTTCGATGCCGTGCTCGGCCATGCGCCGCGCCAGCAGGTGTCGCAACGCCGACAACCCGAGCGGCGTGCCGTAATCGGTCAGCGCTGCGTCGTCGGCGCGGGCCATCGTCCGCAGCGCGCGACGCAATCCAGCCTCGGGCATCCATGACGCCGGCAACCAGCCGCAACCCGGTTTCAGGACGCCGTCGCCGGCTTCCAGCGATTGGCGTGAGACCCAGAGCGGGTCGACAGCACGGTCAAGCCTGGGGCCGATCTCGGCTAGCGACAGCGGAGCCAGCGGTCCGGCGGCATAGAAGCCCGAGCCTGGCCGCGAGCGGATCATGCCTTCCGCCGCAAGTCGTTCATAGGCTTCGACCACGGTGGATTTGGAAACCTGCATGGCCTTGGCGAAAGCCCGGATCGAAGGCAGCCGCATTCCCGGTGTCAGGCTGCGCGAGGCGATCCTGTGCCTGATCGTCGCCATGACGCTTTCGACAAGCGTCCGGCTGCCTTCATCTGTTGTCGTCTGCTCGTCCATCCGTACTGCTCGCCCCACCATGACAGTTTTGTCAAACTGTACCTGATTATCTCTGGCGGAGCCATACGCTCGGCCCGATAGAGGGCGAAATCAGCGGGGCATCTATGGACAAGGCGGCGAGTAGCTGGGCGGCGAGTAGCTGGGCGGCGAGCAGTTGGGCGGCGAGTGGCTGGGCGGCAAGTGGCTGGGTCAACGGGTTCATCGGCGTGCTGATCTTCAGCGGTTCGCTTCCGGCGACGCGCGTGGCGGTGATGGATTTCGATCCGGTGTTCGTAACGGTCGCCCGTGCGGCTTCGGCGGGCATCCTCGGCCTGGCGCTGCTGCTTCTCTTTCGCCAGAAGCGCCCGGAGCGGCGAGATCTGTTCCCGCTGGCGATCGTGGCGCTTGGCGTCGTGGTCGGCTTTCCCCTGCTGACGGCGCTGGCGCTCAAACACATCACGTCGGCTCACTCGATCATTTTCGTCGGCCTGTTGCCGTTGGCGACCGCGATCTTCGGCGTGGTTCGAGGCGGCGATCGCCCGAAGCCGGCGTTCTGGCTGTTCTCGTGCCTCGGCAGCGCCCTTGTCGCCGGTTTCGCAGTCACCCAAGGCCTGTCGGTCTCGCCGCTCGGCGACATCTTGATGCTGGCCGCCATCATCGTGTGTGGATTGGGCTATGCCGAAGGAGCGGCGCTGTCGCGCAAACTCGGTGGTTGGCAGGTGATTTCGTGGGCGCTGGTGCTGTCGCTGCCGGTCATGCTGGCGCTGACGTTCATCACCATGCCGCCGTCGCTCGAAAGTGCCGGCAGGGGCGCATGGATAGGCCTGGCCTATGTTTCGCTGTTCAGCATGCTGATCGGTTTCGTGTTCTGGTATCGCGGCCTGGCGCAAGGCGGCATCGCCGCGGTCGGGCAGTTGCAACTGCTGCAGCCCTTCTTCGGCCTTGGGCTGGCGGCAGCGCTGCTGCATGAGCAGGTCAGTCCCGCCATGATCGCCGTCACCGCCGCCGTCGTGCTTTGCGTCGTCGGTGCCAAGAGATATGCAAAATAGGTGCGCCAGCGCACTCTTGACTCGATACAATCGCGTCCAATTGATACCAAGAGCTGCCGACCTGGCGGAACGACGTCTCGAGGTGCCGAGTCGGCCAGAGTGGCACAAGGCGCGAGGTGGCCTCACGTCGGCGTGGAGGAAAGAGGGACGATTTTGGTGCCTGGGGTCCAGAAGATAGTCTTGTCCTCCGGCGGCGAGGTGGCCGTCCGGACGGCTGGTGACGCTTCCAAGCCCGCGCTCGTGCTGCTGCACGGCTTTCCTAGCTCTTCGCGGACGTTTCGCGACGTGATCGCGCCGCTCTCCGGCAGCGCCTATGTCGTGGCGCCTGACCTGCCGGGCTTCGGCGCGTCCGACCTGCCGCCCGAGCCATCGTTCGACATGCTGGCCGGCGCGATTGAAGAGCTGCTCTCGCGTCTCAACGTTGGCCGCAGGTTTCTTTATCTGCATGATTTCGGAACCCCGGTAGCGCTTCATCTCGCCATGCGCGCGCCGGAACTCGTCGAAGGCCTCGTTATCCAGAATGCCAATGCCCACCGCTCCGGTTTTGGTCCGCAATGGGCAGACACATTGGACTTCTGGGCTGCGCCGAATGCGGCGAATGAGCAGGCCGCCACCGCCCATCTGACCCTCGAGGGAACCCGCGACCAGTATGTCGCCGGCCTGCCCGGCGAGATCGCGGCGCAGATCGATCCAGGTGGTTGGATTGAAGACTGGCGGGTCATGTGCCTGCCGGGACGACTTGATCTGCAGAAGGCGCTCATTGCCGACTACGGCCGATATGTCGACCGGTTCGGGGAGGTGGCTGATTATCTGGCGAAGCATCAGCCCCGAGCGATGCTTCTTTGGGGTCGCCACGATGCCTTCTTCGACATTGCAGAGGTTCAATCCTGGCTTGTGGATCTTCCCCGGATGGAGGCTCACGTCTTCGACGCAGGACATTTCCTCCTGGAGACGCATGCGCTCAAGGCTGCTGAACTGATGCTGGAGTTCGTCGCCGGCGGCTCAGCTAAGCGCGCTGGCCGCGGCGACCAGAAATAGTCGCAAGGATCAGCGCCGCCACTACCAGGGCCGTCGCCACCTGGAAAGTGACCTGCATCCCTCGTGCGGCTGCCGCAGGTGCTAACATGGCCAAGCCAGCTCCTTCGCTCCCGGCAGCCGATGCGAAGGCAAACACCGCGCCCATCACCGACGCACCGGTGATCAGGCCGAGATTGCGCGACAGATTGAGAAGGCCGGAGACGACGCCGCGCTGGTCGGATGCCACGCCGGTCATCACGGCTGAATTGTTGGAGGTCTGAAACAGGCTGTAGCCGGTGCAGACGATGATGATCGGCACGATATAGCCGGCAATACCGAATTCCGCCCGCGACAGAGCAAAAGTACCAATAGCGAGATCGAACAGGCCGACGATCGTGATCCGGTGCGCCCCGAAACGATCGACCAGGCGTCCGGCCGGCAGCGCCGCCAATGCGGTAACCAGAGGGCCGGTCGACAGAACCAGCCCGACCATGGCTGCGTCCAGCCCAAGCGTGCGCGACAGATAGAACGGCGCGACCACCAGCGTCGCCATCATCACGGTGGCGACGATCAGGCTCATGGCGAGGCTTGCGTTCAACGCCTGATCGCGGAGCCTCGCAGGTTGAATCAAAGGGTTCTCGGCCCTTGTCTGCGCAATCACGAACAGCAGGCCAGCCACGGCGGCGGCAATCAGCAAGCCGACATTGAGAGAACCAAAACTGCCGCGCCCAAGAGTCATAGCGAGCGCATAGGCGGCCAGCGTCAGCGCGAGCAAAGCCGTGCCTATGCCGTCGAAACCGCGCCGATCTGGCGTCTTTTTTCCGGCCGGCAGGACGCGCCTGGCAAGCGCGAAAGCCAGCGCCCCCAACGGCAGATTGATGAGGAAGATCGCGCGCCAGCCGAGACCGGCGATCAGCAATCCGCCAAGCGACGGGCCAAGCGTGGTGCCGATCGCCGACATGGCGCCGAGCAGGCCCATGGCGCTGCCGGTTTTTCCCCGGGGAACCGTGTCCGCGACAAAGGCCAGCGTAAGAGCCATCATGACAACCGCGCCGAGCCCCTGTGCCGCCCGTGCGGCGATCAGCAGCCAGAGCGTCGGGGCAAGCCCGCAAAGCACGGATGCGAAGGTGAACAGGGCAATGCCGCCGAGCAATAGCGGGCGGCGGCCGAATATGTCGGCGAGCCGCCCGGCGCTGACGACCAGGGTGGTGATGGCGAGCAGATAGGCAAGAACGACCCATTGCACGAGCTGGAACGATGCGCCGAACGCCTGCATCAGCGATGGCAGCCCGACGCTGGCGATGCTGGTGGCGAGCGACGACAGCAGCGTTGAAAGCGACAGGCTTGCCAATGCCCATCGGGTCGAGCGTGCGCTCACCGGGGCAACTTCGTCCCAGGTCTTTTCAGCGGTCGATGCCAAGGTGAACTCCTCTGCCGTCAGCCCCAAATCGGAGCTGTCGGAGGCTATTCCTTCGCATGATGTGGCGGAAGGCGCAGTATTTGCATCTTATTCGTGCATGAAACGCCACATTACGGCTGAGCTGTGCTACGGTCCTTCCATGTCGTCGCCCGATCTCAATCTGCTTGTCGCCCTTGATGTGCTGCTGACCGAGGGCAGTGTGGCGCGCGCGGCCGGGCGGCTACGCCTCAGTCCCTCGGCGATGAGCCGGACGTTGGCGCGGTTGCGCCAGGCGACAGGCGACCCATTGCTGGTTCGGGCTGGCCGTGGCCTGGTTGCGACGCCGCGCGCGCTCGAATTGCAGCAGCAAGTGGGCCGCGTCGTGCAGGATGCGGAAGCGCTGCTGCGCCCGGTCAGGCCCCTCGACCTCTCCGCTCTCGACAAGGTCTTCACGCTGCGCGCCAACGAAAGCTTCGTCGAAGAGTTTGCACCGCCTCTTGTGACCCGTGTCGAAGCGGATGCGCCCGGCGTGCGGCTGCGTTTTGCGCCGAAATCCGACAAGAGCGACATGTCGTTGCGCGACGCGGCGATTGATCTCGAAATCGGGGTTGCCAGTGAAACGAGCCCTGAAATGCGCATTCAGGCGCTGTTTCGCGACCGCTTCATCGGTGTGGTGCGAACGGGACATAAACTGAGCGAGGGCCCGGTGAGCCCGGAACGTTATGCGGCCGGTCGCCACATCAGCGTGTCGCGGCGTGGCCGCGAAAAGGGCCCGATCGACGAGGCCTTGAAACTGCTGGGTCTCCAGCGGACGGTTGCGTGCATGGTTTCCAGCTTCTCGGCCACGCTCGCCATGGCGCGCGCCTCCGATCTGATCGCCAGCGTCCCCGAACGGCACACGCTGGGCGCGCGCGCAGGCATGTACAGCTTCCCGTTGCCGGTCGATATCGAGGAGGTCACCATTTCGATGCTCTGGCATCCGCGGCTCGATGTCGATCCGGCGCAGCGCTGGCTGCGAGCCTGCGTGCGGGAGGTATGCGCGTCGTTTCGTTGATCCAGAGTCGGGGCGTGATCTAGAATCTGGTCACCACGCCGATGCCGATGCCTTCGAAGCCGCCCATCGCCATCAAAGCGGCCGGCGCTTCCTCGAGGCTGATCTTCTTGCCGACCAGGAGTTCGGGTTTGAGCTTGCCGGTGCGGATCATCTCCATCATCGCCTGGTAGCGAAACGCCTGCATGCCGTGGCTGCCGCGGATTTCGAGCTCGAATGCGATCACCTTGTCCATCGGAATCTGCGGCCTGGCATGGTCGCCGAGCATCAGGCCGACCTGCACGTGGCGCCCGCGGCGGCGCAGGTTCGCGATCGAATTGAACGAAGTACTGGGGTGGCCGAGCGCGTCCATCGACATATGCGCGCCGCCATTGGTGATCTGCTTGACCGCCTTGACCACGTTGGGCGTCTTTGCCGCGTTGATCGTCGCCACCGCGCCGATCTTTTTGGCAAAGTCCAGCTTCTCGTCGGTGAGGTCGATGGCGACGACATTGGCGCCCATGGCGCTGGCGATCATGATCGCCGACAGGCCGACGCCGCCGCAGCCATGTACGGCCACCCATTCGCCGGGAGCCACGCGGCCCTGATCGACGATGGCGCGGAACGAGGTGACGAAGCGGCAGCCGAGGCTGGCGGCGGTGGCGAATTCCATCTCGTCGGGCAAGCGTACGAGATTGGTATCGGCATGGTCGATGGCGACATATTCGGCGAACGACCCCCAGGCGGTGAAGCCGGGCTGGAACTGGTGCTCGCAGACCTGGTGGTTGCCCGACGTGCATTCGAAGCAGCGGCCGCAGCCGACGGCAAACGGCACGGTGACGCGCTCGCCGCCCTTCCAGCGGGTCACCTGGTTGCCTGCGGAGACCACGACGCCGGCCAGTTCGTGGCCCGGCACATGCGGCAGCCGGATGCCGTCGTCGTGGCCCATCCAGCCATGCCAATCGCTGCGGCAGAGGCCAGTCGCCTCCACCTTGATGACGACGCCTTCCGGCGAAGGCGTCGGATCCGGCACCGTCTGAATCGTCGGCGCCTCGCCGAATTTTTCGAAGACGACGGCTTTCATGACAAGGCTTTCATAAGTTTCAATTCACCAAGGGCGCATTCGTCAGGCGGTTGTTCGGAGTTAGCTTGATGCCGGCGGCGTGTCGAGAAGCGGTTGCCGCTTTCGAAACCACTCGCTCGCTTCAGTATCCCACGGCCAGATGCCTTCGGTCGTAGGATAGATAAGCTGCATAACCCGGAAGCCCAGGCCGTCGTAGAACCAGATGTCCCAACCGAAATGTTCAGGATAGTGCTCAACATGGACCGAGCCGAACTGACAGTCGAAGCCGCCTATGAAACCAGACGATCGCCGCCCGATGCGGAAAATCTCGCCGTTGCACACCCGTCTGCAGTATTGGTTGATGACAGACTGGGAAAGCTCTGGCTTCAGCCCGACAACGACCAGTTCAGGAGCATTGAAATTGTGCTCTATCCCCACCGAGTAGCTGAAAGGCGGATGCTCGCCTTCTTCCAGCACATACAGAATGCGGCAGCCATATTCTTCGATATCGGCGAGCGTTTTCGCTTCATCTGGATCTTTGGCTTCTCTATTCGGCATCGATCTGGTTCTCCGGCGCGGCCTTCCGGCATGCCGGCAGCGCCATGCAGGCGGCATTGATGCGCGCGATCGTCGGGTAGGGCGTCATGTCGACGCCGAAGCGGGCATTGCTGGTGACCTGCGCGACCAGGCAGATATCGGCCAATCCCGGCGTGTCGCCGTGGCAGAATGTCTTTGTCTCGGCCGATGAAGCCAGAATCTTTTCAAGCGGCTGGAAGCCTTCGTTGACCCAGTGCCGGAACCAGTTGACGACGTCCTGGTCACCGGCGCCGAACAGCGTGCGCAGCGAGGTCAGCACGCGCAGATTGTTCACTGGATGGATGTCGCATGCGATCATCTGCGCCAGCATTCTGACACGGGCGCGGCCAGGCGCATCCTTGGGCAGCAGCGGTGGCTCAGGGGTGGTCTCGTCGAGATATTCGATAATCGCCAGCGATTGCGTCAGCAGCGTGCCATCGCCTAGGACCAGCGCCGGCACCAGCCCTTGCGGATTGACCGCGAGGTAGGCGGGCTCCCGATGTTCGCCATGGCGCAAATGATGCGGCACGTACTCGTAGGCCAAGCCCTTCATCTCCAGCGCGATCCGCACCCGGTAAGAGGTCGAGGAGCGGTAGTAGTTATGGAGGACGATGTCGCTCATGGATCATGGGCCCGGTTGGCCGATGGTCAGTTCGATTTTGCCGACGCCGTCAACGCCACCGGTGATCTTTTCGCCCGGCCTGACGGCGCCGACGCCGGCCGGCGTGCCGGTGAAGATCAGGTCGCCGGGCCGGAGTTCTACCGCCTCGCTGCAAATCGAGACGATGCCGGGAACCGGCCAGATCAGTTCGGCAAGGTCGCCGTCCTGCCTGATCTCGCCGTCGACCGCGAGCCAGATGCGGCCCTTGTCGGGATGACCGGATTGTTGCGCCGGGACCAGCGGGCCGCAGGGCGCTGAACGGTCGAAGGCTTTCGACCAGTCCCACGGTCGTGCCGCCTTTTTCGCCTCGTCCTGAAGGTCGCGGCGGGTCAGGTCGACGCCGACGCCGTAACCCCAGATATGGTCCAGCGCCCGCTGGCGCGGGATGCGAAAGCCGGCCTTGCCGATCGCGACGACCAGCTCGATTTCGTGGTGCAGGTTTCGGGTCAGCGGTGGGTAGGGGACCGTGGTGCCCGAACCGACTACCGCGTCGACCACTGCGTCGCCCGGTTTGGTGAAGAAGAAGGGCGGATCGCGCTCGTCATTGCCGAGCTCGCGGGCATGGGCGGCGTAGTTGCGGCCGACGCAGAAAATGCGGCGCACGGCAAAACGCTCCGGCGAGCCGGCCACGGCCACCGACGGGGTTGCGGGCAGGGGAAGGACGAAGCCGGTCATGCACTGTCTCTGTTCAGTGGATCTGTCGCCGGCACATTCGGCCGATTTGGGCAAACGGGCAAGGCATTGGATGGCGGAAGAGCAGGCCTGCCGCACGGTGCCGCGGAAATCGTCGGTCCATCCTGCTTTAGCCAGCCAAGATGGCAATGTACTATTTGGCAATAAGCTGGCCATGGTTGCCGGACTATTCTAGACCAGACCAGACCGAACCGAAGTGAAGCTAATGACCGCAGTCAACGATCGCGCCCGGTTCCTCATCATCGACGACCATCCGCTGTTTCGCGAGGCCCTGCACAGCGCAGTGCAGATGGCCTATCCGGAGGTCGACACGGTGGAAGCGCGCTCGATTGCCGAGGCGCTCGAGCTTCTGACGGATGCCAAGCCGTTCGACCTCGCATTGCTCGATCTCAGTATGCCCGACGTGCATGGCTTTGACGGGCTGCTGCAGCTCAGGACGCGTTATCCGCGCCTGCCGGTCGTCATCGTGTCCGGCTATGAGGAGCCGAAGATCATTTCCGAGGCGCTGTCCTACGGCGCGGCCGGCTTCATCCCGAAATCGGCACGCAAGAGCGATCTTGCCGCGGCCATCCGCTCGGTGATGGAAGGTGCGATCTATGTTCCCCAGACCTATGAGGGCCGGCCGCCCGACGCCGACAGCACCGACCGCGCCGAGATGGTACAGCGCCTGGCCACGCTGACGCCGCAGCAGCTCAAGGTGCTGCAGATGCTGCGCCAGGGCCTGCTCAACAAACAGATCGCCTACGAGCTGCAGGTCGGCGAGACCACGGTCAAGGCGCATGTCTCGGAAATCCTGCGCAAGCTCAACGTCTACAGCCGCACCCAGGCGGTGATCGAGGTCTCGAAGCTGGACAATGCCGAGCTGTTTCGCGATCCGGCAGGGTTTTGATCGCACGGTCGTCTGCGAATAAAGACGGACTCTTCACGCCTTCTGTTGTTCTAAATTTTCATCAAAAAAACTGAACCAAGATAGAATATTCCATCTTTGTTATATAAATGAATACTTCCTCCATCGTGCAGGCGAAGACCGCTGTCAAACGTTTTATCGTAGTTGAATCCGACAGAGTTAATCACCAGATATTCTGCAACGTTACTCATTTGTAATAGTGTTTTGGAAATTCTTTCGCTATCAAGCTTTGGAATCCTGACCTCTCCCTTGCTCGTTTTCCAAGGATATAAGCCGTAGTACCGAACAGTTTTCAATTCGTTTGTTTCGTCTAGTCCGACCTCGAGGTCTCGAAGCACATTATATTCTCCCCTTTCTCCCAAAAAGGGTCGGGACCAAGCGCCCGATTGATCGCTTCCGGCACTGACGTTTCATCAAGTTGGTACACAGCCTCTCCTCGAAGAATGCGCCAAAAGGGAGATGTATGGTGTCTAACCGTGTTTTTATTGCTGTTGGTCATTGTTTGTTCGGCACCCCTTCATTGCCCCTTGTTCCCAGGCAGCGTCGTTCTTGGTCTTGCCCGCGACGGCTTCAATGTCTGCAATCCAAATCCGGTGACAGCGCACCATGTTTCTTGCGTCGCCTGCCTTATTTTTCGTGGGTTCACGGCTTTGTCGATTTGCAGCGCAACCCGGTCAGCTGCGTTACTTAGTGCGGCAGACCGGGAACGATAGGGCGGGCGAGGCGAGCCATGCAGTCGATCTACGGACAACTACGGCCAGGCGAACAGTAGAAAAGTGCACTGTTGCCGTAATTGCATCTATTAGATCCGAACTTTCATTCCTGGCGTCATTGCTTGTTCCAAATTCTCCAGCTTGTCGCTTCAAGGAACACGATTGACGTATTTCCTTACGAGGTGGCGCGTCTTCTGGTTGGCCGATCGGGACGATGACAGTGATGACAAATACGGCTGTAATTATTGTCGATCCTCGCTCGAGAGTGACGGCAGCCAACCAGAGCCTTCTGAGCATTGATTTCGGACGTCGACAAAAACGCCGCCGCCACAATTTTCCAAAGAGGAAACTGCTGGCCGCTGCCTCCAATTAGCGATCGAGCGATGATATTGGACGCTCGCTCAAACGGTTCGTCTAAGAGGATGAAAAAGCGGAAAAAATCTCTCACCTCGCTGAGAGGGTAGGAGCCCTTGCTCGTCTCCAAGAGCCACCGACCATGATCGTATCGCAACTGGAATTCTTGCACTGCCTACAAACCCTCAAAGTGAACCAGGACCAATATGCGAAAATCCAATAACGAGCGTTCGTCGTGTCCATTGTATACATGGAACACCTGATCCCTTGCGCAAAGCTAACCCCTCTGAGACGTCAAACCAGCACATGCGCTAGCACGCCGCGCAGTCGCGCCGGCTTCAGCGGCTCATGTCGCAGAAAACCGCAGCCCCGTCATTCCATGAGACTCATACATGTACTTGAATTTATCAGAAACAATTATATGGAATCTCGTCCCGAAGTTGTCATTCAGGCGAAAAATATCAAACTCGGTCGAGAAACCATCAACGAGCCTTAGCTGATCAATGCGGTACATGTCTCCGTCTTCAAATGTTTCGAAAATAGACTCGGAAAAGTCGAACCCTTTTATCTCCTCCATGGGTACATATATTTTCAAGTCGCCCCTATCCGTCTTGGCCGTATGAAAGAGGTGCTTGCTTCTCGAAACAATCGGACCAAACGCCTCGAATATCTCGCGCTTTGCAAACAAGACGCCTGGATGAGAGCTCGGTACGAAATCCGAGATATGCAGCGGCCGCTCGTCATCAAAGCGAAAAAGCAACTTACTTTTGTCGACAGGCCCAGCCTCCTCCATCTCGAGGAAAGCCTGGGATCCATTTGTATTTCCGTCGTCGACGAGAATACAGTAATCTCGGGCGTTTTCTTCTATTCTCCAATACATCCTTGGCCTTTTCAAAATTTGGTTCTGCCTGATGCAGTTCGCCCATGCCCTCAGATGGGATCAAGCCAGCAGATGCGCCAGCAGCGCCCGTAACTGCGCTGGCTTCAGCGGCTTGCGCATCAGCTCGATGCCAGCGGCGCGGGCGGCGTTGGCGACGATCTCCGAACCGTCGGCGGTGACGATCAGCGCCGGCACGGCGCGGCCGAGATAATCACGGACCTCGGCGATTGTGGTGGTGCCGAGGTCGCCGCCATCGAGATGCTGGTCGGCTATGACAATGTCTGGCAACCAGTCGGTATCGCCAAGCATGTCGAGCGCGTCACCGGTCGAGGTGGCGGGGCGCACCAGGCATTGCCAGCGCTCGAGCAGGGAGGTCATCGCCTGCAGCACCTCGATGTCGTTCTCGACCAGCAGCACCCTTGTGCCGAACAGACCGTAGCCGCGCGGCCGCTCCATGTCGACGGTGCCGGCGATTGGATCGGCCGTGTCGCCGATCCCGATCGGAACGTCGATATGGAAAATCGTGCCATGTCCGACCTTCGACGAAAACGTGACGGGATGGCCGAGTGCCGCGGCGATGCGGCGCACGATGGCCAGCCCCAACCCCAGCCCGCCGGCGGCAAGCCCGGCATCCGTCGGGATCACGCCCCGATGGAATTCCTCGAACACAGCCTCGCGCTGGTCGTCGGGGATGCCGCAGCCGGTATCGGCGACGTCGATGCGGATCGTGTCGCCGCGATGCCTGGTGCCGACCAACACGCCGCCCGAGCGGGTATAGCGCAGTGCATTGGACAGGATGTTCTGCAGGATGCGGCGCAGCAAGGTTCGGTCCGAACGAACGAGCGCATCGACCGGCCGGAACTTCAGCGTCAGCCCCTTCATCTCCGCGACCGGCTGAAAATCCGAGCGCAGAGACGAAAACAGCGTCTCCAGGCTGACATCGGTGATGTCGGGCTGCACGACGCCGGCATCGAGCTTGGAAATGTCGAGCAAGGTGCGGAGCAGGTCCTCCATCGTCTCCAGCGATCGCTCGACCTGGCGGACCAGGTTTCTGCCTTCCTCGCTGGTCTGTACTTCGGCAAGTGCCGAGACCGACAGATGCGCGGCGTTCAGCGGCTGCAGCACGTCATGGCTGGCGGCCGCAAGGAACCTGGTCTTGGACAGGTTCGCCAGCTCGGCGTTTTCCTTGGCTGCATTCAAGTCGATGTTCGACTGCTCCAGCCGGCGCAAGGTCGAATGCAGCTCTTCGGTGCGGCTGCGCACCCGGCTCTCGAGCGAAATGGCGGTCTGGAACAGCGAAAAAGCATTGCCTTGCTGGTCCATGGAGCGCTCGACGCGGCTGATCAGCGCGGCGTTGATCTTCTTCAGCCTTTCCAGGTCGTCGATGTTCCTGAGCGGCATGCCGGATTTCCTACTCCGCCGCTTCGGCCGCATTGCGTTCACCGAAGGCGATGCCGGTGAAGGTCTGGTTCAGATGCATCGAACGGTACTGTTCGCCATAGGTGCCGAAGCCGAGGACGTTGTTGACCTTGTAGAGTTCCGAAATCTCGCGATAGACCTGCCGATTGCGCGCGTCGAGCCGGCGCAGCACGCAGTCGAAACCGAGGATCAGGTCGATGCCGCCAAGCCTTTCACTGACGTCGCTGAGAGCGGCGCGGGTCGCCTCGACCATGTCCTTAGGCTGGGCGACGGCAAGCACGACACCATCGTCGATGGCGCAGAAGAACGACAGCGAGCCGTCCGCGTGCATCTTCTGGATTGAACGGCAGTAAAATTCGCCGCCGACTTTCACCACCACCGGGTGCGAGGCAAAACTCAGTGGCGTCAGCATCTGCGCGACGACGCCGACCGAGGCGGCATATTCCTCGGCGGCAATGGTGGCGTTGAATTCGCGCACGATGCGGTGGTCGGGATCGGATGCCGTCACCACCAGCTTCTCGTCGGTGGGAACGAAATTGTCGGTCTTGAACACGTGGAAAGGAATTTCCGTGGTGATCAGCACGATGATGGCGCTGTCGGAGGTCACTTTGCCGTTCGAGATCAGCCGCGTTGTCTCGAATTTCAAGTCATCGCCAGCCGACCCGCCGATCAATGGAATATCGTCGAGCCCCCAATGGATGGCGGAGGTCACCGCTTCTTCGGCATAAGACAGGCCGTCGATCAAGCAGAGCGCGAAAGTGGTGTCGGCTCGCTCGTGCCCGAGGCGCTCGCGTAACGAACGCCTCAGCGCCTCGACTTCGCCGGTAATCCCGTCCATGCCCGATGAGGACAGATTTTCGACCATGGTGCTGGCTGCCGAAAACGATGCGGAGGGAAGCAGCATAGCCAGGATCTGGCCTTCCTCCAGCCCCTTGGGCGTTATCTCACCGGCCGTCGAGCAGCCGGCATAGTGGAGCGCCGGCGCGTGGGTCTTCAGCGCTTCCGACAGGGCGACGGCCTCTATGAGGCTCTGCGAGAAAAACAGGAGGGCGAACCCGGCGTCAATGCCCGCTGCTTCCGCTGCCACCGCCCGGGCGAACGCATCCGCGTCGGATTCGTCGGTCGTGAGCACCGAAAGGCCGCATGCATAGCGCGTCCGTGACTTGGCCAGCGGCTTCCTCCTCCATTTCCTCCGACGCTTTTTTTGTGCGCGTCTGGCGCGCCGGCGTCGAGGTCATTGTTGTCTTGAAGCGGCGCTTTGGCAATGAGCCAACATGATGGATTTGAAGTTTCTACCGTTTGACGGCGTCAGCGCAGCCGCTCACGGACGGAAGCTGTGCGTCCCGTCGGGCGTGTCGTTATCTCGCACTTGCACAAAGTTGTAGTGCACTGCAATATGGCTGGGAATGCGGCCTTGAGCCCGCCTTTCGCAGAGGGGACCGGCATGACGGACATCTCCGCGACGCGTCTTGTCGTGGCCAGGCCTGTCGCCGACACATCGTCAAGGGCGAGGCTTGCCTATCTTGACGGCTGGCGCGGCCTGTCGATCGCGCTGGTGCTGATCGGCCATTTCTTCCCCGTTCCCGGCATCAATCTCGGCGTCCTGGGCGTCGAATTCTTCTTCGTGCTCAGCGGCCGGCTGATGGCCGAGATCCTGTTCGTCGAATACTATCCGCTGAAGAAATTCTTCAAGCGCCGGTTCTCTCGCATCTATCCGGCACTGCTGGTTTTCGTCGTCGTCGCGATGATCGCCTTGTCCGGCACGTTCATCGCCTTCAAGTGGAAGGCGGCGCTGACGGCGCTGACGTTCACCTACAATTACGCCGGAGTTCTCGTTACCCGCGCCGGCTCGCTCGACCATATCTGGTCGCTCTGCGTCGAAGAGCATACGTATATCATTCTGGCTCTGATCAGCGTCGTCGTCCCGGGACGGTCCCGCGTCATCATGCTGCTCGGCGCATTGTCGCTGCTGGCCATGGCGAACGGCGCCATCTCCTACTGGGTGCTCGCAATAGGCTACGAGGGCACCTATTGGCGCACCGACGTGCACATCGCCTCGATCCTGCTGTCGGCGGTGTTATGCCTGCTCAAGGCCGACGACAGGCTGCCGGCGCTGCTCAAGGGGCCGCACGTTGCCCTGGCGGCCACAGTCGTGGCTGTGCTCCTTTTCATGGCTGCCGTGCCAACCCCCATTCACTATCTGGTCGCGGTGCCGCTGCTGGCGCTCGCCGTCAATTTGCTCGACTTCAGCAGCCGCTACCTGACCAGGTTTCTGTCGTCCCTGCCAATGACGATGCTGGGGCTGTGGTCGTATTCGCTCTATCTGTGGCAGCAGCCCTTTTATCAATTCGTCGACATAAAAGGCAGTTCGCCGTGGTTGATGCTTGCGGCGGCGTTCGCTTGCGCGCTGTGCAGCTACTACATCATCGAAAAGCCGGCCCGCTCCTGGCTGAACCGCAATTGGTAGGGCGAGCGGCGCCCGCCGTTTTAGCCGGCGATCCGCTTTGCATAATACCGCACGGCTTTCCTGCCACCGTGGATTACCGCGTCGCCCACTTCCGCAAAGCCGAGTGCGGCATGGAAGGCGTCCGAAGCCGGATTGGGCGGCTCGGCATTGACTTCGCAGGTGACGATCGCCTGGCTGGCGCGTGACGCCTGCTCGAACAGATCCTCATACAGCCGGCGGGCATGGCCGCGCCCGCGCGCTGCGGCGGCGACCACGACGCGATCGACATAGACGAACCGCGGGTAACGATCGCGAAACCACAGGAAGTTCGGGCTATCGTAGCTGGCGTCCTGGTCGAAGGTCATGATGAAGGCTTCGAGCGAACCGATACGGCGCGCGTAAAACGCTTCGCCGAGCAGGAAGGAAAGGCGCTCGGGTTCGAGCCACGACAATTCGGCGGCGTGCTCGTTGTTGAGCGCGAGGACCGCCGGCTCATCACGCGGCGAAACCCGCTCGATCGGCAAACGCGTTTCGATCATGTTTTTTCTGTCTCCGGGATCATGTCCGGACGGCGGCGATGGTCGCCGCCGCCATCGCCTTGTAGGTCACGGTGGTGCGGTATTCGCGGTCGAGATCGGTGCCGCCCATGCCGACCGTTGGGTTGCGGTAACGCATGGCACTCGGCACGTCCTTGAGCGCGGCGAAATGCATTTCGCTCAACCCGGTTTTCCTCCGCACCTTGCCGATGTTCTCTGGGTCAAGCCCGCCGCAGCCGAGGATGATGATGCGGTCGCCGGCCTGCCTGACAAGATCGGCGAGCAGGTCAGCGCCCTCGAGCGCCGTGTCGCGCTGGCCGCTGGTCAGCACGCGGCCGACCTTGCAGCGGATCAGTGTCTCCAGCGCCTCTGTCGGGTCGCGCGTCATGTCGAAGGCGCGGTGGCAGGTGACGTTCAAGCTTCCCGCCGCCTTCACCAGTTGGCTCATGCGCTGCTCATCGATCGTTCCGTCGGCATTAAGGCAGCCGATAACGACACCGGCGACGCCGGTGTCGGCAAGGGCGCCGACATCGGCGAGCATCGAACGATACTCGGCTTCGCTATAGAGAAAATCGCCGCCGCGCGGCCGCACGATGACGTGGAACGGGATCGTCGCCAGCTCGAGCGCCGTGCGCACCGTGCCGAAGCTCGGTGTGATGCCGCCTTCGATCAGGCTGGCACAGAGCTCGACACGGTCGGCGCCGGCGGCTTGCGCGGCCAGCAGCCCGTCTATGCCTTCGACGCAGATCTCGATCAGCGGCAGGCGAGGGCGTTCGGTCTCGATCATAGGCGATCCGTCGATGATTTCAGCTGCCCAGCGGTAGCATCGGGCATGGTGCGATGAAAGCCGGAAGTGTTGGCTCAATGTGCTCGCGATCGCGCCTGCCATTCCGCCGCTTGACACATTCATAACTTCAGGGTTATACGTAAACGATAGCTGGTGGGTTATTGGTTCTCGTGGAGAGCGCGTTGGTGAACAGACCAGCCAAACCGCAAACAACGGGTCCGAAGTTATGACTGGAGCAACTACAGTCGAAACCAAATCCATTGTCGTCGAGCGTCTCATACCGCACGCGGCTGAAAAGATATGGCGCGCACTGACCGTGCCGCATCTGGTTGCCGAATGGCTGATGAAGAACGACTTTGCGCCTGTGCAAGGCCATCGCTTCACCTTTCGCGCGACGCCGGTACCGGGCTGGTCGGGCGTGACGAACTGCGAGGTGCTGAAGATCGAGCCGCCGCGCCTACTCGCCTACAGCTGGGGCGACGGCACTGAATCCGACAGCGGTCTGAAGACCGTCGTGACATGGTCGTTGACGCCCGAAGGTACGGCGACCCGGGTGCGCATGGAGCATTCCGGGTTCCGGGCCGAGGACGAGCGCGGGTACATCGGAATGGGAAGCGGCTGGCCGCGCATTCTCGAGCGGCTTGAGCAGGTGACTGCCTCGCAAAACTGAAGATCCCTGCGCTCGCCGCAACGCGGCGGCCGGCGAACTGACAGAGCCAAGGATGTCGAGACCCCGGATGTGATGCTCATTCCCCGGGCCCTGCAGGCGCTGTTCGCGCTGGACAAGTCGACGGAAACGGCCGATCTGTCCTATGTGACGCGCAAGCTCGTCCATTTGCGCGCCAGCCAGATCAACGGATGCAGCGTTTGTATCGATATGCATGCGCGCGAATTGAAGAAGGCCGGTGAAAAGGACGAGCGCGTCTTCACCGTGTCCGCCTGGCGGGAAACACCTTACTTCACGGACGCCGAGCGCGCCGCGCTGGCGCTGACCGAGGCGGCAACCCGGTTGGCTGACCGGCCGGATCCGGTGCCGAAAAGGCCCTTGCCGCCCTGGTCATCCAGATTGCCCTGATCAACGCATTCAACCGGCTCAACGCAACTAACAGGCAGATGTCGGCGCCTGGGGCTGAACGGAGCCGGGTTCTCGAAAGGTCACATCAGATACGCAGCTTGTGAGCGTTCGCGCGCACGAAGTCGATGAAGGCCCGCAGCTTCGGCGGTACGAGGCGGCGGCTGGGATAATAGAGGTGGAGCGGCTCGTAAGCGGAACAGAAAGGCTCCAGCACCTTGACCAGCGCGCCTGAGGCAAGAAGCGGCGCGGCGAGGCCCTCGACCGCGAAGGCGAGGCCAAGCCCCTGCTCGGCGGCGGTAATGCACAGCGGAAGCGTGTTCACGACCAGACATGCGTCCGGCGTGAATGCGACTTCGCGTCCCTCCACGATGAACTCCCAGGGCGAAATCGCGCGGGTGAGGGCGAATGCGATGCAGCGATGGGCGGCGAGGTCGGCCGGCCGCTTCGGCGTACCATTGCGCGCCAGATAGTCCGGGCTGCCCACCACGACCATCTGCAAGGGCCCGCCCAGACGCGCGCCGATCATGTCTTTGTCGAGAAGCTCGCCGATGCGCAGACCGGCGTCGAAGCCCTCGGCGGCGATGTCTACGAAGCTGTCGTCGAAAATCAGACTAAGCCGCACTTCGGGACAAGCATCCATGAACGGCCGCATCAGTGGCTCGATCAGCAGCGGGGCGGCGATCCAGGGCAGGCTGAGGCGCAGCGTGCCGGCGGGACGGTCGCGAGCTTCGCGCAGTGCCGCACCAGCCGCCCGGATATCTTCGGCTGCCGGGCGCACGTGGTCGAGGTATTGAGCGCCAGCTTCGGTCAAGCCAACGCTGCGAGTCGTCCGATTGAGCAGCCGCACCCCCAGACGCTCCTCGAGCCCCTTGACCGCCTCGCTCAACGAGGCCGGAGCGACGCCGAGCTCGGCGGCGGCGCGGGTGAAGCTTTTGGCCTCCGCAACTTTTACGAAAGCGACGATGCCGCTGAACTGGTCGAGGCGCATTGTAAGGATTTTCCAAATAGCCCTGTCGAATTCTACTGGTTTTTCCGGTGAACAAAAGGCGTCATGTTGAGTCCGACGAACGGGCCTCGGTGTTGGGAACGGCTCGAACAGGGAAGGAAACAGGACCGATGACCAGGCTTGCTTCGCTCGCCGCCGCCGCTCTTCTGGCGGTGTCTGCCGCCCCGGCGAATGGCGGCCCGCTGGAAGACAGCAACATCCAACTCGTCAAGGACTACTACGCCGCTTATGCGACCGGGAATCCCGAGGCCGTCCGGCCCTTCCTCGCACCCGACATCGTGTGGCGCATTCCCGGCCATCATCCGCTTGCCGGCGACAAGCGCGGGCCGGACGAGGTGGTCGCCTTCTTCCGCGGCCTGGCCGACGGCAAATTCAAGGCCGAGCCGATTTTCTTCCAGGCGCAAGGCGACCTTGTCGTCGATGTCCATCGCGGCTGGTCGAATGTCGGCTCGGGTCCCGAGATCGACCAGCTCTACGCCCTGATGTTCCGCATCAAGGACGGCAAGATCACCGAGGCACAGAATTTTTTGACCGACATGTACCAGTCGGACGCCTTCTACTGGGCGCATTACCCGCTGAAGCCACTGCCCGGCCGACTGGCTGGCGAGCGCTGAGACGGCGGTCTTTTTCGCAACGCGCCGCGGTTCTCACTCCAAGCCAAAGGAGACTTGGAATGCTTAAAACCCTGACACTTGCTGCAGCAACCGCCGTGACGCTCGCCGCCTCCAATGCCGCCGCCGCACCGCGCGTCGAGCACGTCACATTCTCCTCGCACGGTGAGCAGCTCGTCGGCGAACTCTATCTGCCCGATGATCTCGACGCGGCGAGACCTCGGCCCGCGCTGGTCGTGACTGGCGCCTGGATGACGGTGAAGGAACAGATGCCGACCCGCTACGCCCGCGAGATGGCGGATCGCGGGTTCGTCGCCCTGACCTTCGATTTTCGCGGTTGGGGCGAAAGCGGCGGCATACGCCGCCAGTACGAGGATCCTAAGGCCAAGATCGCCGACATCGAAGCCGCGGTCGCCTATCTCGCGAGCCGGCCCGAAGCCGATCAGGACCGCATCGGCGGCCTCGGCATTTGCGCCAGCTCCGGCTACATGGTCACTGCCGCCGCCGAAGATACCGCGATCAAGTCGGTCGCTCTCGTCGCGCCCTGGTTGCAGGATGCCGAAGTGGTCGAGCAGACCTATGGCGGCAAGGAAGGCGTCGCCAGGCTTGAGGCCGCGAGCGATGCGGCAGAGGCCGCGTATCGCCGCACCGGCAGACAGGCGTTCCTGCCGGCCGCCAGCCTGAGCGACGATCGCGCGATCATGTTCAAGGTGCCTTATTACACCGAACCCGATCGCGGCATGATCCCGGCCTGGCGTAACGATGCCGATCCGGCCTTCTGGCGCGGCTGGCTGAGGTTCGACGCCATCCAGGCTGCCCCGCGCCTGCACCAGCCCTTTCTGATGGTGCACAGCGAGGCGGCAGCCATTCCGCAGGGTGCGCACAAGTTTTATGCGCGGCTGACCAGTTCCAGGCAGGAGCTGTGGCTCGACAACGTCACCCAGTTCGATTTCTACGATCGTGCCGCGCCGGTGAAGGCGGCGAGCGATGCCGCCGCCGCGCACTTCCGCGCGACACTGGGCAGTGCGGGGGAGGCGGGACAATGAGCGTCGTCACCCGCCGACATGTCCTGGCCGCGACGGTTTCCGCCGCGATGATTTCCGCCGTCTCGGCGTCCGTTTCGAGCGCCTCGGGAGCTGCGCTGATGGTTGAAGACAGGATGGCCATCGCCGAGGCAGTGGCGGGGATCGGGCTGTATGCCGACCTGCGTGATTGGAACCGGGTCAAATCCTATTTCGCGGCCCGCGTCACGACCGACTACACCAGCCTGTTCGGCGGCGGGGTCGCGACCAGCAGCCGCGACGCGCTGATCGCCCAGTGGCAAGGACTGCTGCCAGGCTTCGACGCCACCCAGCACCTCATCACCAACATCATTGTCGAAGGCGCGGGCAATGATGCCATGGCACGCAGCCATGTCCGCGCAGCCCACTGGATCGACGGGCGGTTCTGGACGGTCGGGGGCAGCTATCTCCACCGGCTGGTGCGGGCGCCGGAAGGTTGGCGCGTCAAGGCAATCTCCATCCGCCGTTTGTACGAAGAGGGGGATCGCGCCGTGCTGGCCGCCGCTGCCGACCGGGTAAAGGCGGAGGCCAAATGAGTGTTCGGGTTTACGCATGCCCAGCCACGCGGCGAGGTTGCTCGGAGCATCGGCAACGTGAATATTGATCGAAGATGTCGGGGCAGGCTTGGCGCATGCGGCATTAGTGGCGCCGCCGTGGACACGAGACATGACCCTTTCACTGCAAGACGTTTCGGATCGGCTTGAGACTGTAGCGGGTTCTGAAGTTGATCCGCCGACGCGAGCCGTCGGCAGATCACGGTTGTTCCAGACCGCTCAGGCGGTCTTGCTCTTCCTCTGGCTCAAAGCGCCTAGCAGCGCCTCAGCTGCCTCGCTCGATGATGCTGGGTTCTGACCCGTGATAAGCTGGCCATCGACGACTGTGTGGACGCCCCAGTCCTTGACCTTGGAGAAAACCGCGCCGAGGCTGATCAGCTCGTCCTCGACCAAGAACGGCACGACATTCGTGAGACCTACGGTCTCCTCCTCGCTATTGGTGAAGCCGGTGACGTAGCGTCCCTGCACAAACGGCGTGCCGTCGGGACTGGTCACGCGATGCAGAACGCCCGGTGCGTGGCAAACGAGGGCGATCGGCTTGCCGGCCGCGATGAAGGATCCGATCAGCTTGATCGAATTCGGATCTTCGGCCAAATCCCACAGCGGGCCGTGGCCGCCGGGGTAGAAGACCGTGTCGAAGTCCTTCTGGTCGACACTGTCCAGGCGCACGGTTTCTGCGAGCTGCGCCTTGGCAACCTCGTCAGCACTGAAGCGCCGTGTAAGGTCGGTCTGGAACATAGGCTCGTCGCTTTTCGGATCGAGAGGCGGCTGGCCGCCCTTCGGCGAGGCGAGGGTGATCTCGGCGCCGGCGTCCTTGAAGACGTAGTAGGGGGCTGCCAGTTCCTCGAGCCAGAAGCCGGTCTTCTTGCCGGTGTTACCGAGAGTGTCGTGGGAGGTGAGTACCATCAGGACTTTCATTGTCGGATCCTTTTCTCAGGTGATGCCGCGCCAATGAGGCGTCGTAGTTGGTTGATTTGGAGCTCGATCGGCCGCGTCGGCTTGTCGATGCACGGATAATGGCACCTGCCCATGTATTTTAGAAATTTATTTCATTTATTTTATATATTCATGTCAGATTATATCTCGATGAGATACGATCTGAACCTGCTCCCGGTTTTCCTCGCCCTGATGGAAGAGCGGAGCGTGACACGGGCAGCAGCGCGACTGGGCCTCACCCAGCCGGCGCTGTCCAATTCGTTGAACCGCCTGCGCGACACCCTCCGGGATCCGCTATTCATCCGGGAAAGGTATGGCATTAAGCCGACGCAATTGGCTGAGGAGATCGCTCCGACGATCGATGCAGCGCTGGCGCAACTGGACGATCTCATTTTGAACCAGCAGGAATTTCAGCCAGCAAAGGCCGAACGGCTGTTCACGCTTGCCCCCAACAGTTACGTGGAGCTTGTGTTGATGCCGGCCCTCGTCGCGAGGACGCGTGAGCTGGCGCCTGGTATCAAGCTCCGCATGACAGCATTTGGCAACGATCTCGCCGAGACCGGCGTCATTTCCGGTACCACGGCCCTGGTGATTGGCCGGATCGTCGATCCGCCGGGCAATCTTGTCGTCCAGCATCTTATGGACGATGGGCTCGCCTGCGCGGTGCGCAAGGATCATCCCGACGTTCGAGACCATATTTCCCGAGAACAGTATGAAAGGCTCAAGCACGTGAACGTGCTCCCGCCGGGCCGGCTGCGGGCGGGCCTCTTCCAGGCATTGGAGCAACAAAACCTCAAGCGAGAGATTGCCCTTTCTGTCACGCACTTCCTGGCCGTGCCAGAGATGCTTGCCGTCACGGATTACTGCGCAACGCTGCCGAGACTGATCTGCCGCAGCCTTGAGAGGGATCCGCGCCTGAAGATACTACCGCCGCCCGTCGACCTCGGCACTTTTCCAGTGCAGATGGCTTGGCACATTCGCTACCGCCACGACCCAGCCCACAGGTGGTTGCGTTCGATGATCGGCGAATTGGCAAAAGAAATGGCGTCGGAGACCTAAGACGGCTTTCTTGTATCCGCGTTGATGTCCGCAGAGGCCAAACCGGGCCATTCATCGTGCCGTATGCCGAGCACCAGATCCGGACTTGCCCGAGCTATCATCAAGCGGCAGCTAGGGTCGCACCATGCCGCCAACTAAGTGCTGTCCGTCACGATCGACTATACCAGCCTCTTCGGCGGCGAAGCCGCGACCAGCGGCCGCGACGCGCTGATCGCCCAGTGGCAAGGGCTGCTGCCGGGCTTCGACGCCACCCAGCACCTCATCACCAACATCATTGTCGAAGGCGCAGGCAATGACGCGGTTGCACGCAGCCATGTCCGCGCAGCCCACTGGATCGACGGGCGGTTCTGGACGGTCGGTGGCAGCTATCTCCACCGGCTGGTGCGGACGCCGGAAGGCTGGCGCGTCAAGGCAATCTCCATCCGCCGCTTGTACGAAGAGGGGGATCGCGCCGTTCTGGCCGCTGCGGCCGACCGGGTAAAAGCGGAGGCCAAATGAGTGTTCGGGTTTGCGCATGCCCAGTCGCGCGGCGAGGTTGCTCGGAGCATCGGCAACGTGAATATTGATCGAAATGTCGGGGCAGGCTTGGCGCATGCGGCATTAGTGCCGCCAACCGGACATGACCCTTTCATTGCAAGAGGTTTCGGATGGGCTCGAGATCGAACAGCTGCTTGTTCGCTATTGCTACGCTGTGGACGATCGCGACTGGGACGCCTATCGCAAAATATTCACACTCGATGCCGTGCTTGACGACACTGTAACAGGTGGAATCAGGAGCGGTGTGGATGAGCATGTCGCTTACATGAAAGGCGCCCTTTCGAAGATATTGATCTCGCAGCACGCCATTTCGACAATCCTTCTGGATCTCCGAGGGGATGAGGCCAGCGCGCGCGTGCATTGTTCATGCCCGATGGTGGTCGACCTCGGCGAAGGCAAAAGGCAGGTCTTCTTCCAAGGGCTCTGGTATCGCGACCGCGTCGTACGCACGTCCGAGGGCTGGCGCATAAGTGAACTTGTCGAGGAAGGCTATTGGAATCACAATTTGCCGGAGGGGTTCGCGTTCTGACGTCGGTTACGCGCTGTGCTGGATCCGCCCCGGACGCCATTTTCAGACGTGGCAGCTACTGGCGCAACACGGTGTTCTTGGTGCCTTCTTCGACCTGGTCGATGACCAGCAGCTTGACCGGATCGGCGCCGACATTGGTCGCCTGATGCCATTGCCCGATCATCTCGATGATGAAATCACCTGTTTGATAGGTGTTGCTCTTGCCGGTCTCGACGTTGGTGACCTGAAGCGTGCCAGCCTCGACATAGGCATAGCGCGGAAACGAATGCTTGTGGACCGGCAAGGTCGCGCCCGGCGCGATCTGATAGGCCGAGACCAGGACCTGGACGTTCTTCTGGGGCAGCGTGATCGGCTGGCCGGACGCGGTCTCGGTGCGAGAGGCAAGCGGGGTCACGACAACCGGCGTCCCGCTGGCATCCAGCGCCTGGGCGCTGTTTGCAAACAGTGCAGCCGTGAGCAGCAGCGTCGGTGCCAAGATTTCTCGCATGATTCCCCCCGAACTGCGTCAGCATTGCGCAGCAAGCTTTGAGGCGCAAGCTTGTCTGTTCAGGAGCGCCTTATCCCGCTCTTCTGAACATGCCCGGCGTCATACCATGCATGGCCCGGAATGTACGGGAAAAATGGCTCTGGTCGGCGAAACCCGCCGTAATAGCGGCGTCGGCGAGGCCAAATCCCTGTTCGATCAGCGCGCTCGCCCGGCGCAATCGCCGGTCGCGGATATAGCCGCCGGCGTCAGGCCAATTGCCTTGTTGAAATCGCGGATGACCTGGAACCGGGTCACGCCAGCCGCGCCGGCAAGCCGCTTGAGGTCGAGCTGCGAGCCAAGCTCGCTTTCGACAAGATCGCGGTAGAGCGAAAATCTTCGCTGCGATCCGGAGCTTTCGATCTCTTCGGCCTGTCCGCTCGAGTCGCCATGCCGAACGATCAGTTGTCTAAGCGCCACGAGCAGGGACGTCTCGGCCGTCATTGTGTCCGGGGATGTCGAGCCGTGGTGCGCTGCGGTCAATGCTGCGGCGAGACTGCTGTCTTCGATCGTCGCGCGCGAAAACACCGGAGCGCCGTCGCGGCCGAGTTCGCGGGTAAGCGCGGTCATCATCGGCACCGAAGGATAAAATGTCCGGTAGGCCCAGCCTTCATCCGTCCCGCGTTCGCCGTCATGCCACTCTTCAGGATTGACGACGGCAATGGCGCCCGCCGGAGCGAGAACGCGTTGACGGCCGATGCGAATGCGCTCGCAGCCGGCGGTGATCAGGGCGATCACATAGGTCGGGTGCGTGTGCAGGTCGTAGCGGTGCTGGGTGAAGCGCGCCTCGAACAGGCCCAGGTCGGGGAAGCACGGATGGCGCCAGTATTTCCCGGTCTCTGCGGCTTCGTTTGTCTTTGCCATGGTCAATCCGGTTCAAGACGCTTTTCGTCGGGCTTTCTATGGCTGGCAGGATCAAACCGCGCCGCCTTGCCGGCGTGAAAGGAGGCATCATGCTGCATAATGACCCCATAGCCGCGCTGACACCAGAGGTCATAGGCTGGCGGCACCATATCCATGCCAATCCGGAGCTCGGATTTAATGAATACGAAACGGCGCGTTTCGTTGCAGAGAAGCTGCGCTCCTTCGGCGTCGACGAGGTGCATGAAGGGATCGGCGGCACCGGCGTCGTCGGTGTCCTGCGCAGCGGTGGCGGCGCACGCGCCATCGGCCTTCGCGCCGAGCTCGACGCGCTTCCGGTGCTGGAGAAAACCGGCTTGGCCTATGCCTCCAGGAAAGAAGGAGTAATGCACGCCTGCGGCCATGACGGCCACACCGCCATGCTGCTCGGCGCCGCCAAACTGCTCAGTCAATCGCGCACCTTCGACGGCACCGTCACTTTCATCTTTCAGCCGGCCGAGGAAAACGAGGGCGGGAGCATGCGCATGATCGAGGACGGCTTGTTCAAGCGCTTTCCGGTCGAGGCGGTCTATGCGGTCCACAACTGGCCGGGCGTCCGGCTGGGAACGATCGCCGCCCGCGCTGGTGCGCAAATGGCGGCCGTGGATAATTTCGAACTGATCTTCGAGGGTCTTGGCGCTCATGCCGCGATGCCGCAGCTCGGCGACGACCCGATCCTGGCCGCCGGCGCCTTTGTGCAAGCCGTCCAGCGCATCGTCAGCCGCTCGGTCGACCCGCAAAGCGCGCTTGTCGTCAGCCTCACGCAGATCCATGGCGGCAATGTCGGCAACATCGTGCCGGGCAAGGTCTGGCTGCAAGGCACCTGCCGCTTCTTCGAGCCCGAACTTTCCGATCACTGCGAGAGGCTGATCGGCGAGATCGCACAAGGCATTGCCGCCGCGCATTCGCTCAACGCCAGGCTCGACTACAGGAAGGGCTACCCGCCGCTGATCAACACGCCGGACGCGACGACCCGCGCCGTCGAGGCGGCGGCATCCGTCGTCGGCCGGGAGAATGTCCTGACCGAGTTCAGCCCCAGTCTCGGCTGCGAGGATTTCGCTTTCATGATCCGCGACGCCGGCGGCTGCTATGCGTGGATCGGTGCCGGCGAGGTCGGCCCGGGGGAAGGCCTGCACGGCGACCGCTACGTTTTCAACGACGAGATCGTGCCGACGGTGATGCGCTATTACGTCAACCTCGTCGAGCAGACGCTTCCGCGGGCCGGTCCTTCTACAGCAGTTTTTCCGGCGTGATCGGCAACTCCCGGATCCGCTTGCCTGTGGCGTCGAAGACGGCATTGGCCACCGCAGCGGCAACGCCTGTGGCGCCGAGCTCGCCGATGCCCTTGCCGCCGATCGGGCTGGCATGCTGGTCCACCTCGTCGACGAAGTGGATTATGATGTCGCCGGGAATGTCGGCATTGACCGGAATGGCGACCCCGGAAAGGTTCTTCGACAGGAACCGCCCAAGCACTGGTTCGTGCCGGCTCTGCTCCATCGCCGCCATGCCCCAGCCCCAGATGATGCCGCCCGTCATCTGGCTGCGTGCGGTGCGGGGATTGACGATGCGGCCGGCGCTGTAGCTGCCGACGGCGCGACGAAGCCTGAGCAGGCCGAGCCCAGGATCGACGCCGACCTCCATGAAAATCGCGCCGAAAGTGCGCATGGCGAGGCCTTTGCCATGCTGCGCCGGATCGAACGAGCCGGAGCCGATGATCTCGCCGATGTCGGTATGGCTCATAACGTCGGCGATCGTCTGACCGCCGGCAGCGCCTTTGCGCCGAATCTTGCCGTCCTGCATCTCCACCTCGTCCGGCAGCAGATTGGCAAGACGGGCAAGCTGCGAACGCGCATCTTCGGCGGCGGCAAGCACCGCCGCGCCCACCCCCATGGTCGATGACGAGCCATAGGTCGGTCCCGCCTCCGGCAGCTCTGTATCGCCCATTTCCAACTCGATCTTCGCCATCGGCAGGCCCAGCACGTCGGCCGCGATCTGCGGAAAGATGGTGAGTGTTCCGGTCCCTATGTCCTGGGTGCCGGTGCGGATGAGCACTCTGCCGTCCCTGTGCAGCCTGACCTCGGCTGCAGGCGTCGGGTGGCGGAAACAGCCCATGCTGCAGGTTGCCATGCCGTAGCCGATCAGCCAATCGCCATCGCGTTGCGGCTTGCGCGGGCGCTCGCGCCAGCCGAACAGCCGGGCGCCTTCCTCATAAGCCTCGCGCAGCTTCTTCGATGACCAGGGCTGGCCGGTGGCCGGATCCGTGTCCGCATGGTTGATCAGACGCAGGTCGAGCGGATCGATGCCGAGGCGGTGTGCGAGCTCGTCCATCGCGCTTTCGAGGGCCCAGGTGCCGGGACCCTCGACCGGCGCGCGCAGCGCCGTCGGCATGGCGACGTTCGCGCGCTCGACGCGCTGGCTGAGACGCATGGCCGGCGTGGCGTAGAGACCCTTCGAGGCTTCGGTGGCGAACTCGACGAAATCGTCGCTCACGGTGGTCAGGTTGACCACGTCCTGTTGCACGGCGGTCAGCTTGCCCGACCTGTCCGCAGCCAGCACGATCTTCTGTGCCATGCGCGGCTGGTAGCCGAGGCAGGAATAGGCATTGGCGCGGCTGAGCGCCAGCCTGACCGGGCGCTGCATGATGCGCGCCGCGGCGGCGGCCAGCACCTGATGCGGCCAGATCCAACCCTTGCCGCCGAAGCCGCCGCCGGTATGGCGGGAAATCACGCGGACCTTTCCGGCGGGGACATTCAAACGGGCGGCAAGCACCTGGCGGACACCATAGACGTGCTGCGTGGCGTCGTGCAGCGTCAGCTCTCCGTCGTTCCACTCAGCGAGCGTCGCCGAGGGCTCCATGGCGTTGTGGTGGCGCGACGGCTGCAGGTAGACGGCTTCGACCATGGCGGCTGCGTCGCTAAGCCCGCGGTCAACGTCGCCCTTGGTAAATGTCGGCTCCAGGAACAGGAAGCCGCTCTCCCTCGGCACGACCGCAGCCTTGTCGATGGCGGTCCACTCCGGCGGTGCCGGCAATTCCGGCTCGGCGAACTCGAAGCGCAATGCGACGTGGCGGGCACCGGCCTCCGCCGCCTCCAGCGTCTCGCCCAGCACAATGGCAAGCGGCTGACCCTCGTGACGTATCTCGTCGCCCTGCATGGGCATGAAGCTCTGCGCTGCCGGTGGGCCTTCGGCCTGCTGCATCTGCGTATCGGGCTCGGCCCTCGGCGATGCGAACCGACCGAATTTTGGCATGTCCTCATGCGTGAGCACACGCACGACGCCCTTCTCGGCGAGCGCGTCGTCGACCATGATCGACGTCACGCGGCCGGCCGGAACGGGCGCGGTCACGAGTACCGCATAGAGCAGGTCGGGGGCGAAATAGTCGGCCGCATAGCGGGCGCGGCCGGTGACCTTGACGCCGCCGTCAGGGCGGGCAACAGGCTGGCTGATCATCATGACGACATCCTCGCTGCTCTTTCGATCGCCCGCAAAGCGGCGGTCTTGGCCAGTTCGATCTTGTAGGCGTTCTGCGACAAGGGACGCGCTTGGGCGAAGGATTGCTCGATAGCGGTGCTCAAAGCCTCGCGATCGCCGATTTCGGCACCGGCGAGCTGCTCCTCGGCGGTGCTCAGCCGCCACGGTCGCAGCGCCACGGACCCCAGCGCCAGGGCCGCCCGACGGATGGTTTGGCCGTCCATCTCCAGCACAGCGGCGGCAGAGACGATGGCGTATTCGTAGGATTCGCGCTCGCGCACCTTGAGGTAGGCCGATCGCGGCGCCGGCGCCGGCAGCTCGATTGCCGTGATCAGTTCGCCTTGCTGCAACACATTGTCTGCCTCGGGGCGCGTGTCGGGAAGCAGGTGGAATTCCGCTGCCGGAATGCGCCGGCCGCCGCTGCGGTGCGCGGTGACGATGACCGCATCAAGTGCTGCCAGCGCCACGGCCGGGTCGGATGGCTGGGTGGCGACGCAATGCTCGGTCCAGCCGAATATCGCGTGATTGTCGTTGATGCCATGCAATGCCGAGCAGCCGGAGCCGAGCTGACGCTTGTTGCATGGCAACTGCTCTTCGGCACGGAAATAGGCACAGCGCGTCTTCTGCAGAAGATTGCCGCCTATCGTTGCCAGGTTTCTCAGCTGCGGCGATGCGGCGTTGAGGATCGCCTGGCTCAACACCGGATAGTTGCGCACGACCAACGCATGCAGCGCGACATCGTTGAGATGCATCAGCGCGCCGATCGTCAAGCCGCCGCCGGGCAGTGGTTCGACCTGATCCAGCCCGTCGAGGCGGGAGATGTCGATGATCCGGGTCGGCTCGGCAATGCCAAGGCGCAGCCAGTTGAGCAATTCGGTGCCGCCGGCGAGAAAGGCGCTGTCCGGCGCGGCACCGGCTGCGATCGTGTCGCCCAGGCTGTCGGCGCGTGCATAGACGAATGGGGTCATTGGCTCGCCCTCCCGGCCGCTGCGCGCACCGCCTCGACGATTTGCGGATAGGCCGAGCAGCGGCACAGATTCCCGCTCATCCATTCGCGGATCTCGGCATCGGAGCCGGTATGTCCCTCCTCGATCAGCGCCGCCGCCGACATCACCTGGCCGGGCGTGCAGAATCCGCACTGAAAACCATCATGATCGATGAACGCCTGCTGCACGGGACGAAGCGCATCGCCGTCTGCCAGCCCTTCGATCGTGGTAACCTCGCGTCCCTCGCAGGACACGGCAAGTATCATGCAGGCATTCACACGCCGCCCGTCGAGATGCACGGTGCAGGCGCCGCACTCGCCGAAATTGCATCCCTTTTTCGTTCCGGTCAGATGAAGCCGCTCGCGCAGCAGGTCGAGCAGCGTGACGCGGGGATCGAGATCGGAAAGGCTGTGATCCTCTCCGTTTACCCGCAACCTCAATAGGTGCCGATCGTGGAAGTTCATGTGGGGTACCTCGAAGCACATGCCGTACTCGCCGCAAGGACTTGTCCAGCAAGCAGCCACCCACCTGTCGAGGCGAAATAGGGCGGTCGATTCCGGGGAAAAGGCGCTGCCGGTCAGGCAAGGCTAAAAAACGCGCATCCGAGATTTGCGGCGGAAAGGCCCTGAATGCCGCCCCAAAAAGTGCACTGTCACCGTAATTCGGGTGTGAAGTAACGCTGAAAGATTTATGGAGTAACGCATCAGTTTGGTTAGCCAGTTTCCTGGGAGTCATTTGCCGATATAGGCGGCCAGCTCGTCAGGTGTCCCCATGGGAAAGGCGCGTTTCAGATGGTCGAGGAATGCGGAGACGCGCGCGCTCAGCAGCCGCCGAGAGGGATAGAGTGTCCACAGGGCGATGTCGGGTCCCTCGACATCCCCCCAAAGTACCAGCGTTCCGTCCGCCAGATCATGGCTCACTAGCGACACTGGAAGGCGTCCCGCGCCGACGCCCGCTCGCACTGCATCCCGGACCATGATGAGCGACGACAACGCAAGGACGGGCTCGATCGCGATTGTTAACCGGCCAGTGGGCGTCTTCACCTCCCAAGCCCCGCGATCTGTCGAACGCATGACGGCCGGGGTCGCCAGGCCTTCGGCCGGCAGGGCGAGGTCAGGACTTGCCACCACCACCAGCCGATCACGCAGAAAGGCTCGCCCAACGAGGCTCTCATCCGGATCCGGATTGACCCGGATCACCAGGTCAAATCCCTCTTCGATCATGTCGACGACGCGGTCTTCGGTCGTGACCTCGAGCCTGACCTCCGGGTATTTCAGGGCGAAGCCGGCGGCGATCTTCCCCATCGCGGTCTGTGCGAACAGCAATGGGGCGCTGATCCGCAACCGGCCGCGCGGCCTTTCGCCGCCTGAGGCGATCGCCGCCGTCGTCTCTTCGAGCTCGGAAAGCAACCGGCCCGCGCGCTCGAAAAGCGCGCGTCCTTCTTCCGTCAGCTTTAACGCGCGCGCGCCACGCTCAAACAGCCGTAGATCCAGACTCGCCTCCAGTTCCGCCACGCGTCGGGACAAGGTGGCCTTCGGGCGCCCGGCAGCGCGGGCGGCCTTACCGAAGCCCCCGTGGCGGGCGACCAGATTGAAATCAGCAAGGGCAAGTAGATCCATGTGTTCCACCTGTGGGACGGCGTGTTCGGATATAATGCCTACCGACACAAATGTGGATCACTAATTTTCTGGGACGCCATCCGGCTCAACTCAGGAGTAATCCCATGACCATTCTCGTTACCGGCGCGACCGGCAATGTCGGCCGCAACGTAGTCGAACAGCTCGTGAAGCGTGGCGCCGATGTGCGCGCTTTGGTTCGCGATCCCTCGAAGGCCAATTTCCCCACTGGCGTAGATGTCGTGCAGGGCGACCTGCTCGATGTCGATTCCCTGCGCAAGGCGTTCTCCGGCGTCTCCACCCTTTTCCTGCTGAACGCGGTGGTGGCCGACGAATACACCCAGGCGCTGGTAGCGCTGGCCGTTGCCCGTGAGGCCGGCATCGAGCGGATCGTCTATCTGTCGGTGATCCACAGCGACATCTACGTCAATGTGCCGCATTTCGCGGGTAAGTTCGGCGTCGAGCGGATGATCGAACAGATGGAGCTCAACGCCACCATCCTGCGGCCCGCCTACTTCATGGACCACGACATCACGATCAAGGACGTGGTGATCGGCTACGGCATCTATCCGATGCCGATCGGAGCCAAGGGCATCGCCATGATCGACGCGCGGGACCTGGGCGAGATCGCCGCGATCGAACTCCTCCGCCGTGAGCAGGCCGCCGCGCCGCTCCCGCTCAATCGCATCAACCTGGTCGGCCCCGACACGCTGACTGGCACGGACGTCGCAGCGATCTGGACGGACGTCCTCGGTCGACATATCGCGTATCCCGGCGACGACACCGCCGGCTTCGAGCAGAACCTGCGGCAGTTCATGCCGAGCTGGATGGCGCTCGACATGCGCCTGATGGCCGAGCGCTTCCTCACGGACGGCATGGTCCCCGATGCCGGCGATGTCGATCGGCTGACCGCGCTGCTGGGCCGACCGTTGCGCTCCTATCGCGACTATGCGGCCGCAATTGCCGGCTGAGCCCCATCACCGACGTTCTGTCCAGGAGACATATCATGATTTACTCGACCGCTACCGTTCCGGTGAATCCCCGAGGCGAGACCAAGCTGACCCGTGCGCAGATATGGCAGGGCCTGGAACTCAAGGCGCGCGACGCCCGCCTGTTCCTGCCCGCAGGCCTCTGCACCCGTTGCGACGTCGTGGAGGAGAGCGCGACCCGCTTCGTGAGCGAAGCTATGATCGCCGGTACTGATCTGCGCGAGATCGTGACGCTTGAGCAGGAAGCAAGGTCACCTTTTTCCAGGCGACCGGTCCGCGCGAAGGCGCGGAAATCGCCTTCATAGCTAGTGGTCGGGTCATTCACATCAGAAAGTTGCGCCGACGGCAATTGTAACCAGCTTGAGCGAGCTGCTTCATAAGCACGGACGAAACGCAAAGCCAGTCCGTCAAAACGCGGGTGTAGATGACGTGCTGCTTCACGGCTTTGTCCAGTTCAAGCGTTGTGCCTGACAAGGTGGTGGCCGAAGCATTGTCTAACGTCAACGTTCGTTGCGCCTGACCAAACGCTGAATAGCGGCGAACCCAAAGGCTCCCCAACGCAACGTACCCCGACTGTGCGCGTTCTAGTGAAATGGGAGGGCGCCATAGCCGATCTGACGGGGGTGGTCTGATGACAAATCGGAGCAACAGGGATGGCAAAGTTTAAAGAAGCTCTTGAGCGCGGGAAGAAAGCTCGCCGTCAGCAGGAGGAGCCCGTCGGCGGCGCGGAGATGGGGAAGCGAGATGCCCCCATGGCGGACTTCGGCGAGCAAGCAAAGGCTTGGCTAAACGACGTCGTGATTGCATCGCTGGAGGCGGCCAAGGCTGACGTGGCAGGCGAGGTGGCTATCGACATAGACACCGCGCCACGCCGGCAGGTCAAAGCTTTAACCCCGTCGATTCGTTTCCAGATCTACAGGAAGCGAGAATTGGAGAAGACGCCTAGAAGAACCTTTACGGTCAACGTTAAGGTGAGCGGGGCGGTGTCCGTATCTTCGCCGGGGATGGTGACCAAAGATGTGGGAAACATAGGGGATAGGTCCGACCTACGGGTCCGCACCTTAATAGCCGAACTGATCGAGGACGCTGCCAAGGGTACATAGCAAGGCTATGCCCATGGGCCATGTGGAAACCGAAGGGGTACGGGGGGTCTTCGCGCGAGCCAGTTATCCAATCCCCCGCTCAGAAATTTCCACCAAACATTCCCGACCCCGCCTTCACACGAAATCGTATGTTGATTTTTTCCCAAGTAGGATCATCAATGATCGCTTGGGTTCTAGCCTTGAGGGGGCGCCCAGGATGGGCGATCGATCGAACTCTCCACCCGCCGCAGCTGCCACGAAGGACCTTGTGCAGAAAGTGATCCTGCAAGCCTCTCGCGGTGAAATCATATCGGTAAAGGGGACCATCGCAAAGATTCGCCGAGACGTTCCGCATCTGCTGGTTACTGACGACGAACTGGTCATAGTCAGTGCGGCCCCGGCCTTTGGAATGGCAGTCGCTTTCGACCTTCACGAATAGCCTCGCTTGGGGCGTGTTGGCGTTCATGTTAAACCTATCGCCACGACGAAACCCACGACAAGCGAAATGGCCAGGGCGACAAATACGGAGCCGGGAGGAAGAGGGTCCGGATACCATGTCGCGCATCGAATCCGAATAGAACAGGCCGCGCCACCTGACCTTCCTCATTGAAGCCTTTGAAATCGGCTTGCCCTGACGTGTCGAAGATCACGTTGACCAGATCGGGCAGCTTAGCCCGCGCCATGGCGCCGACCAAGTATGCAGGTGTGTAAAATAGAGGAATTCAGATAAAATCATGAGTCTATCCCGAGGGTATGCGAACCCAATGGGGTGCGACGCGCTCGCATGGCTGATGACACGGGGCAGGGACAGCTGCAGCTCATTCGAGGAAGAACTGCGCGCGGTTGCTGGCCAGTGCCGTCCGAAAGCCGTCGAGACCTCCATGGGTGTTCCCTCGGGGTTGTCGTCGGGTCCTAAGACATTCCAGAGATCGCTCGACGCGCTCCGCCATTCTGGGACCTTTGCTGGTACGGGCCCGTGCTCGGCGGTCCCGGACCGTTCGACATCATGCAATTACCGAAAAGCATCAAGATCGGTTATGCGGTCTGTTCCGACCACATCCACACGCCTGAACTGCTGCGATCGCATTCGGCGCAGCTTTTCGACTGGATCATGGAGGGCAGGCTCAGGGTCCGGATCGGTGGCGAATACGGAATGGCGGACGCAGCAACAGCCCATGCCGACATGGAAAGCCGCGGGACGACGGGCAAGCTGCTGCTGGTCCCATGACATGCGATTGGCCGATCGAGGCTGGATGGCGACGCTCTGCGACCCGCAAGTGCTAGCGATCCATATCTATGTATAGCAGCCACTCGGTCCAGTCGCCTCTACCTTAAGGCAAGAAGACTTCCTGTCCCGAGAGAATGATCGATGTCCACGATGTCGCCTACCCTTACAAGACGCCACTTGCTCGCCATCTCTGCGGCTGCCGGCGCCGTTGGCCTGTTGCCGTCAAGCACGGCCGCTGCGGCTGAAAGCACAGCTATAAGACCCTTCCGCGTCGACATTCAGGAAGCAGCCATCGCTGATCTTCGTCAGCGCCTGGCGGCGACGCGTTGGCCGGACAAAGAGACCGTCACAGCTCAGTCGCAGGGCGTCCAGCTTGAACGGCTTCGCGACCTTATCGAATACTGGACAACCGACTACGACTGGCGAACGATCGAGACTCACCTCAACCGGCTGCCGATGTTCGTCACCGAGATCGACGGGCTCGACATCCAGTTCATCCATATTCGTTCGCCACATGCCGACGCCTTGCCGATGATCATGACGCATGGCTGGCCCGGCTCAATTCTGGAGTTTCTCAAGGTTGTGGGGCCGCTCACAGATCCGACAGCCTTCGGCGGCGATGCTGAGGACGCCTTTCACCTCGTCGTGCCCTCGATCCCCGGCTTCGGCTTCTCCGCAAAGCCGACCAAGACGGGGTGGGGTTCCGATCGCATCGGCAGAGCATGGGCGCTTCTGATGCAGCGGCTGGGCTATGATCGCTATGTCTCGCAGGGCGGCGATTGCGGCTCGGTGATATCGCATCGAATGGCGTTGCAGAACGTGCCGGGGCTTATCGGCATTCACGTCAATATGCCGGGCACGGTTCCAAGCGAGATCGCGGCTATTCTGGCGGCCGGCGGGCCAGCGCCGAAAGACCTTCCCGATGATGAAAGGAAGGCGTTCGACGCGCTCAACAAATTTTACAGGGACAGTTCCGGCTATGCGGCGATGATGGTCACACGGCCCCAGACCATTGGCTATTCGCTGGTCGATTCACCACTTGGGCTTGCCGCGTGGATCTACGAAAAGTTTGCTCAGTGGACCTACAGCGACGGACAGCCGGAGCGTGTGCTGACAAGGGACGAGATGCTCGACGACATCTCGCTCTATTGGTTGACCGCAACGGGTGCATCGGCCGCGCGGATATACTGGGAAGACCATTCGAACAACTTCAACGCGGTCGACATTCAGGCGCTTCCGGTCGCTGTGACGGTGTTCCCGGGTGAAATCTATTGTGCGCCGCGCGGCTGGGCTGAGCGCTGCTACCACAACCTCATCTACTTCAACGAGGCGGCGAACGGCGGCCACTTCGCCGCTTGGGAACAGCCGGAAATCTTCACACGCGAAATACGAGCGGCCTTCAGATCGCTGCGTTGATTGAATGGTTCTCATGGAAGGGATTCAAACGATGATCACACAACCGAAGCGGCTCTACACCGGCCGGGTCCATACCACCGGTGGCCGCGGTGGCTTCTCGCGCAGCTCCGACGGCAGGCTTGATGTCAGGCTTTCCACGCCTGGCGGCCCCGGTGAAGGCACCAATCCGGAGCAGCTCTTCGCGGCTGGCTGGTCGGCCTGCTTTGAAGGCGCCATGGCGATCGCCGCGCGCAAGATGCAAGTAGTTTTGCCCGCCGAAACCGCGATCGACGCGGAGGTCGACCTGAACTCCGGCGACGACGGCTTCTTCCTCAGCGCGCGCCTCGATGTGAGCCTTCCCGGCCTGAATCCTGACGTAGCGCGGGCGATTGTCGATGCCGCGCATCGGACTTGTCCCTATTCGAAAGCTACGCGCGGTAACATCAAAGTGGCCATCACTCTGGCCTAACGCGCACCGCCGCCAATCCCTTCATCCCGACTCGACTGGAGCCACCAATGCAGACCGGAACCAACCCTGAATTTATCGACCTCGATCGCCGTCGCCTCCTGGCGGTCGGAGCCGCAGCCGTGGCCATGGCGCAGCTGGTGGCGGTGCGACCGGCAATGTCGCAAGCTACATCGCCAAAGGCCGCGTTCGCCGCCCTGAAGCAGGTCGATGCCGGCCTGCTCTCTGTCGGCTATGCGGAACAAGGTCCTGCGGACGGCCCCGCCGTCATTCTGCTGCACGGCTGGCCCTACGACATCCATAGCTATGTCGACGTAGCATCTCTTCTTGCCGGCGCTGGCTACCGTGTCCTCGTCCCGCATCTTCGCGGATACGGGACGACCCGCTTCCGTTCGGACGCTACTTTTCGCAACGGGCAGCAAGCCGCGCTCGGCGTCGATCTCGTCGACTTCATGGACGCGCTCGGTATCGAGAAGGCGATCCTGGGCGGCTATGATTGGGGAGCGCGCACCGCAAATGTGGTTGCGGCTCTGTGGCCGCAGCGTTGCAAGGCGATGGTTTCGGTCAGCGGCTATCTGATCGGCAGCCAGGCGGCCAACAAGGCGCCGCTTCCGCCGCAGGCCGAGTTGCAATGGTGGTACCAGTTCTACTTCGCCACGGATCGGGGCCGCGCGGGCTATGCGAAGAACACTGACGATTTCGCCAAGCTGATCTGGCGACTCGCGTCGCCGCACTGGAACTTCGATGACGCGACCTTCGCCAGGAGCGCCGCGGCCTTTCGCAATCCCGATCACGTCGACATCGTCATCCACAATTACCGCTGGCGGCTCGGCCTTGCCGACGGCGAACGTCGTTATGACGAGATGGAGGAAAAGCTCGCCAAGGCGCCCGTGATCGGCGTTCCAACCATCACGATGGAAGGTGACGCCAACGGCGCGCCGCATCCCGATCCGGCCAACTATGCCGGCAAGTTCTCGGGCAAGTACGAGCATCGGCTTGTGTCGGGCGGCATTGGCCACGACCTGCCGCAGGAAGCGCCGGAGGCGTTCGCCAAGGCCATCGTCGACGTAGACGGCTTCTGAGGGGAGAAGCGTGATGAAACGATATCTGGCCATTGCAGCCGTCGCAGCCTTGTCCGCGGCACTTGCGATCACATGCGTGGCGATTGACAGGGCCGGCGCCCAAGAGCCTTTGCAGGCATCCCCGATCTACGGGGTGACAATTCCGGATGGATACCGAAAATGGGAGCTGGTCGCGCCCGCGCTGGAAGGCGACCCGCTGAACGAACTCCGTGCGGTCGTCGGAAACGCGGTCGCACTGGACGCCTACAGGAAAGGCACGCTGCCGTTCCCCGATGGCAGCGTTCTCGTGAAGCTGGCCTGGAAGCGAATCCAGTCGGCGGAGTTCGAATCGGCATCCGTGCCGGGAGCGCCAACGACCGTGCAGGTGATGGTCAAGGATGCGAAGAAATACGCGGCGAGTGGCGGCTGGGGTTTCGGCCGTTTCATTGATGGCAAGCCGGTCGACCTAGCGCAGCACGAGACATGTTTCGCCTGCCACGAGGCCCGCGTCCAAAACCACGACTACGTCTTCACGCGCTACGCACCATAGCCACGCGCGTTTGGTGCAGAGCGCTTGGCGGCGAAAATGGAAAGGGACAACAAATGACGCAGAGATGGCTTATCACTGGGACTTCGAGAGGAACGGGCCGCGCGCTTGCCCAAGCAGTCCTCGAGGCCGGGCATAAGGTTATCGCAACGGCCCGCAATCCCGAACAGATATCCGACCTGGGCGCACGCTTCGGTGAATCGGTCAGGACCTTCCCCTTGGATGTAACTGATCCGAACGCCGCCGAGGCTGCGGTGAGGCTTGCCGTCGACACGTTCGGAGGGCTCGACGTGCTGGTCAACAACGCCGGGTATGGAAACGTCAATTCGGTAGAGGACACTGCACTGGAGGATTTTCGGAGGCAGATCGAGACAAACCTGTTCGGCACCATCATCGTGACCAAGGCCGCTATCCCCATCATGCGCGAGCAGCGCAGCGGGCACATCATCCAGTTTTCGTCCGTGGGAGGGCGTATCGGGGCTCCTGGACGCGCACCTTATTCGTCGGCGAAGTGGGCCATAGAGGGGTTCTCGGAATGCCTCGCCCGCGAAATGGGACTTGTCGGGGTGAAAGTCACCGTGATCGAGCCCGGCGGCATGCGAACCGATTTCTCCGGTGTATCGACCACCCTCAAGGAGGGCCGCCCCGAATATGATCGAGTGGTGGGCGAGACGGCCCCCATGCAGCGCAATTATGACGGTCGGCAACCGGGCGACCCGGCTCGCGTGGCCCAGGCCATCCTGAAGATAGCGGCAATGGATGATCCGCCATTCCGACTGCCAGTGGGAAGCGATGCCCTGAAGATTCTCGTGCAGGCGGATCTCAGAAGGCTGGAAGAGCTGGAACGGTGGCGGGAACTAAGCCAGTCGACCGACTTCCCTCGCGACGAAACGGACGACCGGTCGGGCTCTCGGCCTGCGTCGCCGCCTTTCCTCGCTCTGAACTCCGCTGTCTAATTATCTCCAACACGAAAGGACCACACAATGAAAACCTTACTGGCAGGGTTGGCCATCATTGCCGCCACTTTGGGCAGCGCACAGGCGCAATCCGGAAAGCCGACTGTCGTTCTGGTGCATGGCGCGTTTGCGGATGCGTCGAGTTGGAACGGCGTTGTCGCTATCCTCGAGAAGGACGGCTACTCCGTCGTGGCCGCGGCCAACCCCTTGCGTGGCGTCAAGAAAGACGGCGGCTATATAGCCTCTCTTGCCTCCAGCATCGAGGCTCCTGTCGTACTCGTCGGCCATTCGTATGGGGGTTCAGTGATCAGCGAAGCCGCCGCGGGCCAGGCGAATGTGAAGGCGCTGGTCTACGTCGCTGCCTTCGCACCGGAGGTCGGCGAAACGGCCGTGGAGCTTTCCGGCAAGTTTCCCGGCAGTTCGCTTGGCCCGACGCTCGCCAAGCCAGTCGCATTGTCCGAAGGCGGCTCGGATCTGTACATCCAGCAGGACAAGTTTCACGACCAGTTTGCAGCCGACGTCCCGGTCGGCGAAGCGAAGCTGATGGCGGCAACGCAACGCCCGATCACCGAAGCCGCTCTCAACGAACGCCAGGCCAATGCAGCCTGGAAAGCCATACCCAGCTGGTTCATCTACGGCGATGCCGACAAGAACATTCCGCCACGGGTCTCCGAGTTCATGGCTGAACGGGCTCATGCGCGCAAAACCGTCTCCGTCAAGGGCGCGTCCCATGTCGTGATGGTGTCGCACCCTGCCTGTGGCGGAGTTGATCGAGCAAGCCGCAGGCGAGACAGCGCCGTGAAGCCGAGCTTCATGAGGCCGATCACCGGAAGCGGGTAGCGTCGCCGTCGGGTGGGGCGGCCAGACGGCCGATCGACTGGCTGGGTCTCGGTCTGACAATCGTGCGTCAGGCCGCCGACCTGCTCCCCCCATCCGATCTGTGGCCAGTCGGTCGAGAACGATGGCTCGGTCTTTTGGGTTGAATTGCCATTCTACCTGCCCGAAAATGGGCTGTCAGAAGGCGGTGATATGACCTGGAGGGATTTCGAGGAATGCGGCCCCTTTGCGATAAGACCTTCCAGCCGGCCGAGCCGGTGAACGCCCGTGGCCGGATGGTCGGCTGTTTTGCTCATCTGCAGTACGCCGGGCCATCTCGGCGCTCGGCTCCCCAGGTTTGCCAAGCGACTTCGGTTCACTAAACCGAGACATAGCATGAGCAACAGCGTCTACCGCTTGGCGGCAGTCCTCCTTGCGCTTGGCATCTTCCTGTTCGACGTGCTGTCGCCGCTCGAGGGAGCGATCGCGGTACTCTACGTGCTCGTCGTACTCATTGCGGCCCGCACCTCGCGGCGAGCGGACGTATTGGTCGCCGCTGCTGGCGCCATCGTACTGACGGTGCTGGCCTATGTCATTTCCCACGGCATGGAGAGCTTCGGATCTCCCGCCTTACGCGCGGCCGTAAGCCTTGCGGCCATCGCCATCGCCACCGCGCTGGCGCTCCAGAGTCAGGCCGCCACGGAAACCCTGGCTGCGCAGGCTCGCTTGCTGAACCTCTCGCACGACATGATCTTCGTTCGCGACATCCGCGGTGTCATCACCTTTTGGAACGACGCTGCCGCGGAGGTCTATGGCTGGACCGCAGCCGAGGCGATCGGTCGGGTGGCGGACGAACTGCTCGGTACGAAATACCCTGCCGACCGGGCGGTGGTTGAAGCTGCATTGCTCAAAAGCGGGCGGTGGGAGGGGATCTTGGAGCATCAGACGCGAACCGGTGCGCGGCTCGTGCTGGACAGCCGCTGGGCGATACAGCGGGACCGCCACGGAAACGGCGTTGGCGTCCTGGAAACGCACACCGACATAACGGAGCGCCAGACAGCTCATGCAGCACTGGTCAGGAGTGAGCGGCGCTACAGGCGCATGTTCGATACAAGCCGGATCGGCGTCATCGAAGAAGACTGGAGCGCAGTCCAAGCCGAGCTTGCCAACGTAGCGGAGGAAGGGACCTCGATTGCCGACCATCTCGCCGCCAACCCGGACTTCTACACGCGCGCCAGACGACTCATCAGAATCGTGGACGTCAATGCAGCGCTCCTGTCCATGCTTTCAGTGGATGATCGCACGCAGTTCCTGAACACGCTGGACGATGTCCTGGGTGCGGCCGATACGACTTTCCCGGGCGCGCTCGTTGCGTTTGCGCGCGGTGACGCCTTCTATGAGGGGGAGACGGAGATGGTCTCGAGCGACGGGAAGGCCGTCCCTGTGCTGTTCACCATCACCTTTCCCTCTTCACCTGACGACAGCGACAAGGCTCTGGTATACGTAGTGGACATCACGGACCGTAAGCGCGCCCAGGACGCTATCCAGCAGGCACAGGCCGAACTCGCCCACGCCGCGCGCGTCGCCACACTCGGTGAGCTGACCGCGTCGATTGCGCACGAGGTCAGCCAGCCGCTCATGGCGGTGGTGACGAACGGCGAGGCAGGGATGCGCTGGCTCCGCCGCGATCCGCCCGAGCTCAACGAGGTGGAGTTCGCGCTCGGGCGCGCTGTCGCCGAGGGGCGAAGGGCAAGCGACATCGTGAAGCGCATCAGGGCTTTCCTGAAGAAGGCGCCGTCACATCGAGACGAACTGGCCTTGTCCGCATTGGTGGAAGACGCCGTGGCGCTCGTCCAGCGTGAGATTGCGAAGGCCAACATACAGCTCAAGATCGACCTGCAACCTCACCTTCCCAACATACGCGGTGACCGCGTTCAGCTGCAGCAAGTCCTGGTCAACCTCATGATCAATGCGGCGCACGCCATGGCCGGGCAGGACGGCGCGCGCATGCAGTTCATAACCGCCGCCAAAACCGAGGTGGACGACATCGAGATCATCATGCAGGACACCGGGCCGGGAATACCGAATGAGCATCTTCAGCGATTGTTCGAACCGTTTTTCACGACCAAGCAGGACGGCATGGGAATGGGCCTTGCCATATGCAAGACAACGATTGAGGCGCATGGCGGGCGAATGACAGTTGAGAGCCTGCCGCGGCAGGGCGCGACGTTCCGCGTGACCCTACCCTCCGTCGATGCAAGCGCGACCGCATGAACAGGGCTACTTCCATGAAAGTTGCTTCGTCTCCGACAGAGCCATCTCCCTTTGTTGTCGTCGTCGATGACGACCCGGGCGTGCGCGACGCACTCGACAGCCTGTTCCGTTCGGTCGGGATGTCGACCTACTTGTTCGGCAGTCCGGCCGAGATGATTCAAGCCAGCCTTCCCCAGTCGCCGGGCTGCATCATCCTCGATGTCCGTCTGCCGGGCGTCAGCGGCCTGGACTTCCAGTCGCAGATGACGAAACAGGGAATCGAACTGCCGGTGGTCTTCATGACCGGTCACGGCGATATTCCGATGACGGTCCGAGCCATGAAAGCCGGCGCCGTCGATTTCCTCTCAAAGCCGTTTCGCGACCAGGACATGCTGGACGCGGTAACAAGCGCGATCGAGCGGGATCGGGTCAGGAGGGTCGAGCGCACGGAGAGCGATCGCCTGCGAGCGGAATATGAAACGTTGACGCCGCGCGAGCGCGAGGTAATGGGTCATGTCGTCGCCGGCCTGATGAACAAGCAGGTGGCGGGCGTGATCGGGCTTTCGGAAATCACGGTGAAGATCCATCGCGGCAATGTCATGCGCAAGATGGGCGTCCGCACGCTCGCGGACCTTGTTCGCAAGGCAGAGGCGCTGGGTATTTCAGGTCGCTGACCGGCGTGGTGCAAACCTCCGTATGATTTCCTTTCGGGCCAATGTGCCTCATGGATGACGGGTGGCTCTGTGGAGATGACCTGCTGCAATCGAGCGGCATGAACGCCTTTGATTATGCTCAAGATTCCCAAGATTGCGATCGTCGATGACGATGACGGAGTGCGAAGCTCGCTCGCCAGCCTGCTCAGATCTCTCGGCTATGAAGTGTGTGGCTATGCGTCGGCGCTCGAATTTCTTGACGATAAAATTGCCGACGATCCTGGCTGCATGATCACTGACATCCAGATGCCCGGAATGTCGGGCGACGAACTTCAGGCGGAGCTGATAGCAAGAGGCCGGATTTTTCCGATGATCTTCATGACGGCTTTCCCAAACGAGGCGACGCGAAACAAGGTGATGGCTGCAGGCGCCCGTGCGTTTCTGGAGAAACCAGTTGAAGCTGATGCGATTACAAGCTGCCTGGAACTACTTCCTCGAGACTAGCCAACTTCTGGCGCGCGGTTCGGGAAGTAGCACACAAAGGAGTTGCAAGTACCCCAACAATACGAGTTCAAACTCAAACGCACTCGCGCGCCCCCGGCGTCTGCTTTTAGGAACGGAGAATAGATACCCGAAAGTCCGATATTAGGCGCGAAGCAGTCGTCCAGCGACAGCCTGACAGTGGTCGCTTGGTCAATTCTTCCGGTTCTTGAGCTGGACGGTTTCGTCAGCCGAATCTATGTAACGGCTTGTTTCGGCGCAATCGCGCCGGGTGCAAGTCTTTTCACAATGTCGCCGCCGAATCTAGGATGAGGGCCTTGCAAGCCTAGGCGAGGGTAGGGCGCTACGCTAGCTTACCGCTGACTTCGATCGGCCTCTCCGCTGTTTGCCGCCATTGTAGCACACTGGAGCGGATCGTAGCGCAGGGAAAAATCGCACGCTGGCGCGCAATATCGCGCCATAGCGCAGAAGAGGCGGTGGCTCCCCGGGCCGGATTCGAACCAGCGACCAACCGGTTAACAGCCGGTTGCTCTACCACTGAGCTACCGGGGAACAGAGGCTCTTGCGTGAGTGGGGCAGCCTATAGCAAACCCGTTTCGGCTTTGCAAAGAAGCATTTCGCATTTTTTCGACGCTTTTTGGCGCGAGGCTTCCTGGCAGTGGCCGGCAAGCGCCCTCATATGAGCTGTCTCTCGCCTGTCACGGAACGGAAAAGGCCGTTGCGGCTTTCTCCGGGTGATGGTGCTACTGAAGCAAACGGATCGATATTTCACATGACGGCAATGAGCGACGACCAGCCACCGGCCCGGAAAATCTCGGTCTTCGGCCGCCAGTTCACCATGCCGCGCTCGCGCGGCCTCCGGATTGCGATCGGCGTCGTGCTGATCATCGGCGGCATTCTCGGCTTCCTGCCGATCCTGGGTTTCTGGATGGTGCCGATCGGATTACTGGTGCTCTCCTACGAATTCGCGTTGGTGCGCCGACACCGGCGCCGCTTCGTCGTCTGGTGGGAGCGACGCCGCCGGCCGGATTGAGGTTGCCCTGCTGACAGGCGGGAAACAGGGCAATTGTTTGAGAGCGGCGTGGTCATCACCGAGGCTGGTCGAAACAGCTTTCCAGGCGTTCGCAGAGCTCGTTGAGAACGGCGGTAGCCGATGCCAGCCGCGCCAGGTCGCGCGGCGGCAGGCTGTTTGCGCCTTCTATGCTGAGGCGATCGATGGCATAGCGCACAAGCTCTGCAGACTGCGACAATCCGCGCGGTGTGCCGTCTTTCGTAGCTGCTCGACCCATGGCGGAACTCTCCTTTCTGCCCAACGTGGCCGCCGGTTTCGGGTTCCTGTCGCCGAGGATCATCCTTAACGATAAGCTAATATTTTATTGCTAGCATGGCATTGCATTGATAAGCAGTGCCTCGATGTCGGAAGAACCGTTGGGAATGCATGGTGGCCGCTTGACGGCATTTTCGCCGCAACCTATTGGAGCCGGGTGGAACGCCGGGAGCAATGAGGCCTCGTGGCGGAGTGGTTACGCAGAGGACTGCAAATCCTTGCACCCCGGTTCGATTCCGGGCGAGGCCTCCAATGCCCGAGCTCCCGCGCGTCAGCGCCAGGGGGCTTCAGTTCCGGTCGAAACAGCCGCGGCCTTTGCGCGGCAAGCGGATGGTTGGAACATGAGCGCTGATTTTGCCGAACGCCGGGTGAAGATGGTCGACGGCCAGATCCGCACCACCGACGTGACCAGCGCACCGCTGCTCGAGGCTATGCTTGTCGTGCCGCGCGAGGCCTTTGTTGCCCCCGGCCAGCGTGACCTTGCCTATATCGACGAGGACATCCGCATCGCCGATACGGCCGATGGTCCGCGCTATCTGATGGAACCATCGCCATTGGCCAAGCTGATGCAGCTGGCCGATATCGGCCCAAGCGATTCGGCACTCGATGTCGGCTGCGGCACCGGCTATGCGGCGGCGATCCTGTCGCGGCTGGCAAGGTCCGTGGTCGCGCTGGAAAGTAATCCGGCGCTGGCCGAGACCGCCACTTCGACGCTTGCGGCGCTGGGTTGCGGCAATGTCACCGTGGTCCAGGGACCGCTGCCGCAAGGCCATGCCGCCAATGGGCCTTACGACGTCATCCTGATCGGTGGCAGCGTCGGCGAGGTGCCGGCGGCGCTGTTCGACCAGCTTGCCGAAGGCGGCCGACTCGTCGCCGTGGAAGGGCAGGGCAATTCGGGCGTAGCCCGGCTTTTTTTTAAGACTGGGGGGGTTGTAACGGGAAGACGCGCATTTAATGCGGCAATTAAGCCACTACCAGGATTCGAACGCATTCCCGCCTTCGAATTCTGAGTGATTTTGCCTTGCAGCGAAGGCGTTGTCATGATCGCTTGCGTTTGAACAATCGTTGCTGATCTGCATAACCGGGCGTTTCTGGGGGCTTTCAGCGGGGGAACGATAAAAAACGCGGCGCCGGCTGATCAGAAGGAGAAGCCAGCGTGGCGCAGTTCCCGTGCAAAACGAATGAGGGAATATAACGTGCCGTCTGTACGCAAGTTACTTTTTACCGCCGTCCTCGTTTCGGCGACCGCGCTGTCTCCACTGGCCGCCTCGGCCGAAACTATTCTCGGGGCCCTTTCAAAGGCCTATCAGAACAATTCCTCGCTTAATTCTTCACGCGCCGGCGTTCGCGTCACCGACGAGGGCGTTGCCATCGCCAAGTCCGGCTGGCGCCCCACCATCACCGGTTCCGGAAGTATTGATTATTCCAGCAGCCATCTCAATGCGCGCGGCAATGCCCCCGGGTTGAACCGTAGCATCAGCCTGACGACGGGCAATTTTGGCGTTGAGATTGACCAGACGCTGTTCGACGGTTTTCAGACCAGGAACAATGTGGCGGCCGCCGAAGCGCGGGTCCGCGCTTCGTTCGAAAGCCTGCGCAACGCCGAAGAAAACACTCTTTTCAACGCGGCAAGTGCCTATATGGACGTTATCCGCGACCGCCAGGTCGCCGTGCTGACCGAACAGAATCTGCAATTCCTGACCGAACAGGCGCGTGCGGCGCGGTCGCGCTTCGAGGTCGGCGAAGGTACGCGCACCGACGTCGCGCAAGCCGACGCCCAGCGTGCCTCCGCGGTGGCGCAGTTGAGCGCCGCCCGCGCGACGGCGCTGGCAAGTGCCGCGACCTATCGCCAGATCGTCGGCGACGAGCCGGGCAGGCTCAGGCCGGCCGCGCCGGTGTCGAAACTGTTGCCGTCGAGCCTCGATGCGGCGATCGCGATCGCGTCGGCCGAGCATCCGGCCATTCTCGCCACCGCGCATCTGGTCGACGCGGCGGCGTTTTCGGTGAAGTCGGCGGAAGGCGCGCTGCTGCCGCAGCTCTCGGCGTCGGCGGGTGTTTCGAGCGCCTATCGCCACACGCAACCCCCCGACTTCGGCGCGGGTCAAGACGGGACGACCACTTCGGCCAGCATCGGCGCGACACTGACCGTGCCGATCTATTCCGGCGGCCGCACTTCGGCACTGGTTCGCCAATCAAAGGAATCACTTAGCCAGGCCCGTATCGAGGTCGATGTCAGCCGCGACACAGTGCGCCAGGCTGTGACCTCCGCATGGTCGCAATACACCGCCGCGCAGCAAAGCGTCACGGCCAATCGGCAGGTGGTCGCAGCCGCACAGCTTGCCCTGAACGGCGTCATCGAGGAGCGCAATGTCGGCCAGCGCACCACGCTCGACGTGCTCAACGCGCAGGCGACGCTCATCACCGCCAAGATCAATCTTGTCAGCGCCGAACGCGACGTTGTGGTGGCGAGCTATGCCATCCTCTCGGCGGTTGGCCATTTGTCGGCAGACCGGCTTGCGCTTAACGTGACGAAGTACAGGCCGGAAGAGCATTACAACGCCGTCAAGGACAAGTGGATCGGCCTGCGCACGCCGGACGGCCGCTGATCGCCAGGCCGTGTCTTCAGCCCGCGCTCGAACGACGCGCGGGCTTCAACTCCCGACCCTAATCTGTTGAAATCCGAGATGTCGCCAGATTGGGGATTCTCGCAAGGCGTTCCGTCGGTTACGCTGTTGCCATGATTCGAATCCGGCGTTTGCCGGACAGGAAATCTGAGAACGAGTCACAAGGGCGGCGGATGTGACGATGGCGACGGCGAGCAGCGTACAGCGCGAACCTTCCATGGAAGAGATACTGGCTTCCATCAGAAGGATCATCGAGGACAGCGATACCGGCCGCAAGCAGCCGGGCGAAGCGGACGAGCTGCGCCAGGATCTGCAACCGGCACCCGGAGCCGGACGCACAGCAGAGGCGGATGCGTTCCGCTCCGAACTGCGCGGCGGACTGGAGATCGCCAAGCCGGCCACGCGGGCCGAGGTGCAGCCAACGGCCGGACCGGTTATTGAGCGCCTGGAAACGCCGCTGCGCCCCGGCCCGGTAAAAGCACCGGTGACGCTGGCTGAGGTGAACGCCGCTCCCGCACCGGCCGCAAAGCCGGATTGGCCTGCGATGGCCAAGGCTGCCGAGACGACCGACACCATCATTGCCGATTGGCGGCGCGAGATCGCTGCGGTCGGCGACGCGATGGCCAAGCCGGAGCGCGCCGAGCGACCCAGGCCGGACGCCGAGCCGAAAGCCGAGGTTTTCGGGAACGAGGCGACTGCTGGACCTGCGCCGGAGCCTTCGGAAATTGGGCCGGAGCTTTCGGAAAGCGGCCCGGATTCTTCGGAACTCGGCCCGGAATCTTCGAAAATCGGCCCGGAATCTTCGAAAGTCGGATTGGCGCGTCCGGCGGCCAGCGAGCCGCCGCCCGCACGTCCGGCGATCCTTTCGGAGCATACGGGCCGGCAGGTTGCCGCCGCCTTCGGCGAGCTTTCCGACGCGTTTGCCAGCCGCAGCAAGAAGACCTTCGACGAGATGGCCGAGGAGATGCTGCGGCCCATGCTGCAGGACTGGCTGGACAACAACCTGCCGACGCTGGTCGAGCGGCTGGTGCGCGAGGAAATCGAGCGCGTCGCGCGCGGCGCACAATAGCAGTTCGGAGGAAACGCCGCCGATAGGCGGCTCGACCGGCGAATTGTCGAAGTCGGCGCCGCCTCTCATCCGCCTGCCGCACCTTCTCCCGCATAGTGAGAGGGAGAAGGAGCTGACCGCAACCGCGGCGCCTTTTCCGCAACGTTCGTGATTGGCGAAAGCTTCGGTACAGGCGTCTTTCGCCCGTCACCATACGGGGAGAAATGCCCGGCAAGGCAATGAGGGGCGGCGTAAACCTGAAGCGATTGCCTTGCAACATTCAGTTGCGCGAGTTGCACCGAACCATCCCGGCGCTATCTATTGGCCATGCCGCCCTTGCGGTTGACTTGGCAACAACCTTCCGATTTACACCGGACCACAAATTCCGGACAGCGCGGACCGTTCTCCCATGCTCGAAAAGACCTACGACGCCAAAGCCGTCGAGCCGAAGATTGCCAGGATCTGGGAAGAGGCCGACGCGTTTCGGGCCGGCGCCGGGGCCGAGGAGGGGGCTGAAGCCTTCACCATCGTCATCCCGCCGCCGAACGTCACCGGCTCGCTGCATATGGGCCACGCGCTCAACAACACGCTGCAGGACATTCTGGTGCGCTTCGAACGCATGCGCGGCAAGAACGTGCTGTGGCAGCCGGGGATGGATCATGCCGGCATCGCCACGCAGATGGTGGTCGAGCGCCAGCTGATGGAAAAGCAGATCCACCGCCGCGACCTGACGCGCGATGAGTTCATCGACAAGGTGTGGGAGTGGAAGGCCGAGTCCGGAGGCGCCATCCTCAACCAGTTGAAGCGGCTCGGGGCCTCGGCCGACTGGAGCCGGGAGCGCTTCACCATGGACGAGGGCCTGTCGAAGGCCGTGCTCGAAGTGTTCGTGACGCTCTACAAGGAAGGGCTGATCTACAAGGACAAGCGCCTTGTGAACTGGGACCCGAAGCTGTTGACCGCCATCTCGGATCTCGAGGTCGAGCAGCAGGAAGTCAACGGCAACCTCTGGCACTTCCGCTATCCGGTTGAAGGCATGACCTTCGATCCGGAAAATCCGAAGACCTTCATCACCGTTGCGACGACCCGGCCGGAGACGATGCTGGGCGATACGGCTGTCGCAGTCCACCCCGACGACGAGCGTTTCCGGCATCTTGTCGGCAAGAAACTCATCCTGCCGATCGTCGGCCGCAGGATCCCGGTGGTCGCGGACGAGTATTCCGATCCCGAAAAAGGCAGCGGTGCGGTCAAGATCACGCCGGCGCATGACTTCAACGATTTCGAGGTCGGCAAGCGCCACCGGCTGCCGGCGGTCAACGTCCTCACCGTCAATGCGGCGGTGAGCCTCAAGGACAATGAGGACTTTCTCGCCGGACTGGAAGTGACGCCGGAGCACCAGGCCGTATGGGACAGCCTCGACGGCCTGGACCGTTTCGACGCGCGCAAGAAGATCGTCGAGTTGATGGAGGCGGGCGGCTTTCTCGAGAAGGTCGAGCCGCATCGCCACACGGTGCCGCACGGCGACCGCGGCGGCGTGCCGATCGAGCCGTTTCTGACCGACCAATGGTATGTCAATGCGGCGGAACTGGCCAAGCCGGCGATCGCCTCGGTGCGCGAGAGCCGTACCAATTTCGTGCCCAAAAACTGGGAAAAGACCTATTTCGACTGGATGGAGAACATCCAGCCCTGGTGCATTTCGCGCCAGCTCTGGTGGGGCCACCAGATCCCTGCCTGGTATGGGCCGGACGGGCATGTCTTTGTCGAAAAGACCGAGGAAGAAGCCCTCGGTGCCGCCGTCGAATATTATCTGGCGCTGGAAGGGCCGTGGAAGGCCTGGGTCGAGGACAAGCTCGAGAATTTCCAGCCTGGCGAGATCCTGACCCGCGACGAGGACGTGCTCGATACATGGTTCTCGTCGGCGCTGTGGCCGTTCTCGACGCTTGGCTGGCCAGACCAGACGCCGGAGCTGAAGACTTATTACCCGACCGACGTGCTGGTGACCGGTTTCGACATCATCTTCTTCTGGGTCGCCCGCATGATGATGATGGGCCTGCATTTCATGGATCAGGAGCCGTTTCATACCGTCTATGTCCATGCGTTGGTTCGCGACAAGAACGGGCAGAAGATGTCGAAGTCGAAAGGCAACGTCATCGATCCGCTCGAGCTCATCGACGAATACGGCGCCGATGCGCTGCGCTTCACCTTGACGGTGATGGCAGCGCAAGGGCGCGACGTTAAGCTCGATCCGGCCCGCATTGCAGGTTATCGCAATTTCGGCACCAAGCTGTGGAACGCGACGCGCTTCGCCGAGATGAACGAAGTGGCGCGCGACGACGATTTCTGGCTGCAGGACGCCAAGCTGGCGGTCAACCGCTGGATCCTGACGGAGCTGACGCGAGCCGCGCGGGACATAACCGACGGCATCACCTCATACCGCTTCAACGATGCGGCGGGTGCCGCCTACCGGTTCGTCTGGAACCAGTTCTGCGACTGGTACCTGGAACTGCTGAAGCCGGTGTTCATGGGCACCGACGAGACCGCCAAGGCCGAGAGCAGGGCATGCGTCGCTTTCGTGCTGGACGAGATCTATAAGCTGCTGCATCCGATGATGCCGTTCATGACCGAGGAACTGTGGGCCGAAACCGCCGGCGAGGGCAGGCAACGGCCATCGCTGCTTTGTCATGCGGCATGGCCGTCACCCGACTTCGAGGACGAGGCGGCCGCCGCCGACATCAACTGGCTGGTCGATCTCGTCTCCGGCATCCGCTCGGTGCGTTCGGAGATGAACGTGCCGCCGGCGGCTATCGCACCGCTCGTGGTGATCGGCGCCAACGAAACGACGCGCGAAAGGCTCGAGCGTCAGGGCTCGGCCATCAAGCGTCTGGCGCGGGTCGGCGACATCTCGCTCGCGGAGGCGCCACCCAGGGGATCCGCTCAGATCGTCGTCAACGAGGCGACCATCTGCCTGCCGCTCGGCAGCCTGATCGACCTTGCCGCCGAGGCAGCGCGCCTGCACAAGGAGCTTGCCAAGGTGACCGAGGAAATAGCGCGGCTCTACAAGAAGCTGTCCAACGAGAAATTCGTCGCCAACGCGCCGGAAGAGGTAGTGGAGGCCGAGCGTGAAAAACTCGCCGAATATCGCGAGGCGCAAGAGAAGCTTTCGGTCGCATTGGCGCGGGTGCGCGATGCGGGCTGATCAAACAAACTGGGCCGGCTGGCCGCAATAGATTCGCCGGTCACGAATCTGCTTTCCAACTAGGCCGCCTGCCACGAAAACAGGCATTCCGCAGCGTAAATCTTGAGGCAAACTGAGTGTTTTTGCCCCATTGTTGCCATAATGTAACAATGGCCGGGCGGGCAGGCAAAATTCCCTGTTCCCTGGTGATTTAGGCGGTTTTCCCGAGTTTTCTCGTCGATTTGTATTGAGGCGGCCATTTTCCCGCCTCGGTAAGAAGGCCGACACCTTGTCGGAAATGCGTTCCGCCAAGGTATACATGTACGCACGGCGAATTCGTTGTTGCGCCGTTAACCTGAATTGGTTCTAGCTTGATGCAAGGACATTTTGGGGAGGAGATTCATGTGTTGTTCGCGTCTGAACGTGCTGCTGGGCGCGGGGGCTTTTTCGCTGGCTTTTGCCGGGACGGTGCAAGCCGGGGGCTTTGATCGGGGCGGCGTCAACATCGACCAGCTGTTCGACGCGGCGCCATATTCGTTCGATGCGGGCGTCACCTATGTTTCGCCACAGCGCAAGCTGAAGAACGTGCAGCGCCTGGATGGCTCGGGATTGTCGACGTCGGCGGTGGATGTTGGTGGCGACTATGCGGTGCCGCATGTCGGCATCAAGGCCAACATCTTTGAGCCCGTAGACTGTCTTGCCACCTATACGAGACCGTATGGTGCGGACGCAAATTTCGGCATGAACAACGCCTATTCGCCGACAGCGGTCAAATACGCCGTCGACACAGACGATTTCGGTCTCACCTGCTCCTATAAGGTGAACGTCGGCAAGGGCGCCATACGATTCATCGGCGGTGTCTCCTACCAGCAGGTAGACGCGTTTCTTTCCCGTCAGACACTGCTCGCCTTCGGCAATACCGGCCTCGGCATCTTCAAACTATCCGACGAGGCATGGGGTTGGCGTGCGGGCGCAGCCTATGAGATCCCCGAGATCGCTCTGCGCGCCAGCCTGATGTACTCTTCGAGCTACAAATATGACGGGCTGTCGGGAACCGTCGACACGACCGGCTTCAGGGGCGCCTTTCCAGCGGATCTGATTCCCGGCTCTACCGGCGTGTACCCAGTCTCGGCGTCGGCTGAGATACCTCAAGCTCTGGAATTCAAGCTGCAGAGCGGCATAGCTCCTGGCTGGCTGGCCTTTGGTTCCGTCCGCTGGCAGGAGTGGAGCAAGCTTGGCGTCATTGCCATCAATGGCGTGCGCAGTCCGGTGACCGGTGCTCCCTCGCCCGTTTCATTCGATCTGCTTTATCGCGACGGCTGGACGGTCACCGGCGGTATCGGTCACAAGTTCACCGATCAATTGTCGGGCGTGGTTTCGCTGACCTGGGATCGCGGCACCTCGACGACCTCCGGCTATCAGTCGGATACCTGGGCCGTGGCCAGCGGCGTCTCCTATTCGCCGAACGACCAGATCGAGGTCAGGCTCGGCGGCTCGATTGGTGTGCTGACGAGCGGGTCATCGACTTTCAGCGGTGTCGGCGACGAGGCAAATGCCGTCACCTACACTTACGACAACGACCTGCTTCTCGCCGGTTCGGCTTCCGTCAAGATCAAGTTCTAACCACGGATTTTTAAACGACAAAACGGCCGGGCACTGCCCGGTCGGTTCGTTCGGCGCTCGTCCGGCATTCGGCGGCGCAACAATTGCCCCCAAAGATGTTCGCTCCTGTAATTGTGACGTTTTGGCAACAGTTTCTGAACAACCCTCGCGCCACCCGGCCGCCCGGGAACATTGCCCATTTCCCGCCATAAACGCGGCGCACCTCGAATTTGTCTCGGGACACGCGCCAAAAGGCTAGGCGAAGAGGCAGGCCGCACCGCCCGCGGCAAGGACGAGTATGGACACCAGAGCGATCTCCAAGGCCAAGCTGCCGAGCCGCCACGTGACCGTTGGTCCCGAGCGGGCGCCGCATCGCTCCTACCTCTATGCTATGGGGCTGTCGGCGGCCGAGATCGCGCAGCCGCTGGTCGGTGTCGCCAGCTGCTGGAACGAAGCCGCGCCCTGCAACATCTCGCTGATGCGCCAGGCGCAAGTGGTCAAGAAGGGCGTGGCGGCGGCCAACGGCACGCCACGCGAATTCTGCACCATCACCGTCACCGACGGCATCGCCATGGGTCATCAGGGCATGAAGTCGTCGCTGGTGTCACGCGAGGTCATTGCCGACTCGGTCGAGCTCACCATGCGCGGCCATTGCTACGATGCGCTGGTCGGATTGGCCGGTTGCGACAAGTCGCTGCCCGGCATGATGATGGCCATGGTGCGCCTCAACGTACCGTCGATCTTCATCTATGGCGGCTCGATACTGCCCGGCAGCTACCGTGGCCGGCAGATCACCGTGCAGGACGTGTTCGAGGCGGTGGGCCAGCACTCGGTCGGCACCATCGGCGACGCCGAGCTGCTCGAGATCGAGCAAGCCGCCTGTCCGTCGGCCGGCTCCTGCGGCGCCCAGTTCACCGCCAACACCATGGCCACCGTCGCTGAGGCGATCGGCCTGGCGCTGCCCTATTCCTGCGGCGCGCCTGCACCCTACGAGATGCGTGACCGTTTCAATTTCGCTTCCGGCGAAAAGATCATGGAGCTGATCGCAAGGAACATCCGCCCGCGCGACATCGTTACCATAGAAGCGTTGGAGAATGCCGCGACCGTGGTCTCGGCCACCGGCGGCTCGACCAACGCGGCGCTGCATCTGCCGGCGATCGCGCACGAGGCCGGGATAAAGTTCGATCTTTTCGACGTGGCCAGGATATTTGAGAAGACACCCTACATCGCCGACCTCAAGCCGGGCGGCAAGTACGTCGCCAAGGACATGTTCGAGGCCGGCGGCATTCCGCTCTTGATGAAGACGCTGCTCGACCATGGCTACCTTCATGGCGATTGCCTGACGGTGACTGGCCGCACTTTGGCCGAAAATATGGAACATGTTTCCTGGAATGACAGCCAGGATGTGGTCCGTCCCGCCAACAGGCCGATTACCCAGACCGGCGGGGTCGTGGGCTTGAAGGGTAACCTTGCCCCCGAAGGCGCGATCGTGAAGGTCGCCGGCATGACGGAGCTGAAATTCTCGGGTCCGGCGCGCTGCTTCGATTCGGAAGAGGAATGTTTCGAAGCGGTTACGCATCGCAACTATAGGGAAGGCGAGGTTCTCGTCATCCGCTACGAGGGTCCGCGCGGCGGCCCGGGCATGCGCGAAATGCTGTCGACGACGGCGGCTCTCTACGGCCAGGGCATGGGCGGCAAGGTGGCGCTCATCACCGACGGGCGTTTTTCGGGCGCAACGCGCGGTTTCTGCATCGGCCATGTCGGGCCGGAAGCGGCAGTGGGCGGCCCGATCGGGCTGCTTAGGGATGGCGACTTGATCTCGATCGATGCGGTGAACGGCACGATCGAGGTTGCATTGTCCAAAGCCGAACTGGCGTCGAGGGCAAAGGCATGGAAGGCGCGCACCACGGACTATCAGTCGGGCGCGATCTGGAAATACGCACAGACGGTCGGATCTGCCCGCGACGGCGCGGTCACCCATCCCGGCGGTGCCAAAGAAACACACTGCTATGCGGACATCTGAGTTGTTGAGGTCGTCTGTTCTTTCGGCACTGGTTGCGCTCGCCACGTTTGGCGCGACCTTGGGCGCCGTCGGCCAGGCCATGGCCTTCGACGACAAGGTGTTCGACGACAAGACCGGCGTGAAGCCGCAGTCGAGCCCGTGGGCGGTGTTCCAGTTCGGCTTTTCCGCCTACAAGAACGGCCATAAGGAGCAGGCCGCGGAAGCCTATAAATATGCCGCCGAGAACGGCCAGATCGGCGCCACCTGGAAGCTTGCGCGCATGTATGCCGAAGGCGATGGCGTGGCGCGAGACGACTACGCGGCGTTCAAGTTCTTCTCAGAGATCGTCGACCAGGATGTCGAGCCCGGTTCGCCCGAGGAAAGCTATGTTTCGGACGCACTGGTGGCGCTTGGCGACTATCTGAGGAAGGGTATTCCCGGCAGCCCCGTCGAGGAGAACGAGGTTGCGGCCCAGGAATATTACATGCGTGCCGCCGCCAACTACCGCAATCCGAACGCCCAGTTCGAGATGGGCCAGATGTTCCTCAAGGGTGAGGGCGGCGTCAAGGCCAGCGTCAAGCAGGCCGGACGCTGGTTCCAGCTGGCGGCCGAAAAGGGCCATGCGGGCGCGCAGGCGACGCTCGGCAACCTGCTCTTCCAAAGCGGCAAGATAGTGCGGGGGCTGGCGATGATGACCGCGGCGCTCGAACGAGCCTCACCTGCCGACCAGCCATGGATCCGCGGCATGCAGGAAGAAGCGTTTGCCGCCGCCGGCGAAGCCGACCGCCGCACCGCGATCTCGCTGGCCGACGACATCCTCACCAAGGGTGGCGGCGACCAGTAGGCCGGCAGAAATTCCGTTTTGAGATCAATTCTCGTTCGGTTCTGCCGGCATGCCGCTGGGCGCCGGCGTTGAGATCGGCGTGCCTTGCAAATGCGGGGCCGGCGTGTTCTCCGGGCAGCCATCCCGCTGCTTTGTCCAGGACGTGTTGTTGAGCACCATCTCGCAACGGGCGAGGTAGCTTTGGCCGGCAGGCGTCAGGCAGGCGACCCGGCCGATCTGGAATGATTTGCCGTTGGCAAGGCACTCTGCATCGGCAAAAGCCGGCGTCGCCACCGCCATCGCAAGCGCGCAGCCAATCGGGCAGAGTGCAAATCGAGTAGTCATGGGAACCCCAGCCACCATGATGATTTCCCATCAAGCGCGCGATTTGTGGCGATAAGAGGTCAACTTATCAATGTGCCGCCGGACAGCAGGTCCGGTCAGGCTGGCCGCAGCGCCAGATCGATCGCCACCGGCACGTGGTCGGAGGGTTTTTCCCAGGCGCGCACCTGCTTCTCGATCGAGGCCGAGGAAAACCAGTTGGCGGCTTCGGGCGACAGAAGCAAATGGTCGATGCGGATGCCGTTGTTCTTCTGCCAGGCGCCGGCCTGATAGTCCCAGAACGTAAAGACGTCCGCGGAGTCGGTGACGGCACGCACGGCTTCGGTGAAGCCAAGATTCTTCAGCCGCCGGAACGCCTGCCGCGTCGCGGGCTGGAACAGTGCATCGCTTAGCCAGTTTTCCGGATATTTCGCGTCGATTGGCTCGGGAATGACATTGTAGTCGCCGGCCAGGACCAGCGGCTCTTCCAGAGCAAGCCGCCCCTCGGCCCAGCGCTCAAGTCGCGCCATCCAGGAAAGCTTGTAGGAGAACTTCTTCTCGTCGTCGATCGGGTTGCCGTTCGGCAGGTAGATCGAGGCAACGCGCAAGGCGCCCTTGTCGGTCGAGAACACGCCCTCGATGAAACGCGCCTGTTCGTCGGCATCGTCGCCCGGCAAGCCGCGATTGACCTCATCGAAACGCAGCTTCGACAGGATGGCGACGCCGTTGAAGCCTTTTTGGCCGTAAGTCTCGACATTGTAGCCGAGCGCCTCGATCTCGGCGCGAGGAAACTGCTCGTCGACCGTCTTGATCTCCTGCAGGCAGGCGATGTCGGGCGCGCTTTCCGTCAGCCAATGGGTCAAATTGCCGATGCGGGCGCGAACGCCGTTGATGTTCCAGGTGACGATTTTCATGGCGGCCTCGATAGGCTGGTGGTCCGGAGACTAGCGATCCGGTGGATGACGTTCGACGAGGCCGATCGTATTGCCTGCCGGGTCCTTTAGGAAGGCCATCCATTCGCTTTCCCCGGCTTGGCCGAACAGGCCTTCGGTGTCGCGATGAACGAGCGCCGGCGGCGCGGTGAAGGGGATGCCGGCGGCCTTTGCCGAAGCGTGGAATTCTTCGAGGCCCGATATATCGAGATAGACGGTGCCGGCCGGCAGGCCGTCGGTGAAAAGCAGGCGCACGTCACCGGCCAGGATGAAGGCGATGCCCGGCGGGTCGAAACGCGCGTGCAGGCTCATGCCGAGCACTTCGCGCCAGAACGCCAGCGTCGCATCGAGGTCGCGCCCGGCGGAAAGCGCGACCTGACGGACCGCGCCGATGTGAGGCATTTCTAGATCGAGAAGCTGGTGCCGCAGCCGCAGGAGGCGACCGCATTCGGGTTTCTGATCTGGAACGACTGGCCCATCAGATCGTCGACGAAATCGATTACCGAGCCGCCCATGTAGACCAGCGACAGGTCGTCGATAAGTACGGTGGCGCCGTCCTTTTCGATGGCGACGTCGTCGTCATTGCGCCTGTCGACCAGATCGAACTTGTAGGAAAAGCCGGAACAGCCGCCGCCCTCGACCGAAACGCGCAGCGCCGTCTTACCGGCTTCGCTCGCCACAATCTTGGCGATCCGCCTGGCGGCGGCGTCGGTCATCTCGACTTTCATGGCAGTCTTGGCATCAGCGCCCATGGGCGTCACCTTGCATTCGGTTTCGTATGATAGGTATGAAGCGCGACGGGGCAAGTCAACTGCGGCATACGCTATGACCAACGAGTTGGGCGACATCGGATTCGGCTATCGGCCGCGCGCGGCCTATGCCAGCGACCCGGCAAAGTCGCGCGGGCGGTTGTTCGACGAGGTGGAAAGCCCGACGCGCACGCCGTTCCAGCGCGACCGCGACCGCATCATCCATTCGACGGCGTTCCGCCGGCTGAAGCACAAGACGCAAGTGTTCGTCGCGCACGAAGGCGACCATTACCGCACGAGGCTGACGCATTCGATCGAGGTCGCGCAAATCGCACGCGCTCTGGCGCGGGCGCTGCGCGGCGACGAGGATCTGGCCGAGGCGGTGGCCCTGGTGCACGACTTCGGCCACACGCCCTTCGGCCATACCGGCGAGGACGCGCTGAATGAGAAGATGGCCGCCTGGGGCGGATTCGACCACAATGCGCAGTCGCTGCGTGTGGTGACGCGGCTGGAGCGGCGCTATGCCGAGTTCGATGGGCTGAACCTCACCTGGGAAACGCTGGAGGGGCTGGTCAAGCACAATGGCCCACTGACCGATGCCAAGGGCAAAGGGCTGAAGGGGCGGGTGCCGCAGGCAATCCGCGACTATTTCGAACTGCACGACCTCGAGCTCGACCGCTTCGCCGGTATCGAGGCGCAGTGCGCGGCGATTGCCGACGACATCGCCTACAACACCCACGACATCGATGACGGGCTGAGGGCAGGGCTGTTGACGCTCGATATGTTGGAGGGGGTTTCGCTGCCGGGGTCGATCCTCAAGGGCGTGCGTCAGCGCTATCCGGCGCTCGATGACGTACGCACCGGCCACGAGCTGATGCGCCGGCAGATCACCATCATGGTCGAGGACGTGATCGTCTCGACGACGGCCAATCTGGCGCGCATCAAGCCTGACAGCGCCGAAGCGGTAAGGGCGGCCGGCGAGACGATGGTGAGCTTCTCCGCCGAGACGGCCGTATGGGAAAAGGAGCTGAAGGCCTTTCTTTACAAGCATCTCTACCGGCACGCGGACGTCATGCGGGTGCGCGCCGAGGCCGACCAGATCGTCCGAGACCTGTTCGACGTCTATTTCGCCGATCCGCGCGCCATGCCGGATGGCTGGCGCGAAGGGCTCGACCGGGCAGAGGACCGCGTCAAGGCGCGCAGTGTTGCCGATTTCCTGGCCGGCATGACGGACACTTATGCGCTCAAGGAACACAGGCGTTTGTTTGACCATACGCCGGATTTGAGCTAGGGCGGGCTCGATTTTGCCGGCCAGCGAGCCGGATCCCTGCAAAACCGTCAGAGCCACAGCAATGAACATCTTCGCCGATTTCAACGCGCGAATCATAAAGGCCGTCGAAGCGCTTGATTTGAAAGACAAGGATGGCGTGTCGCCCGACCTGTCGCGCATCGCTGTCGAGCCGCCGCGTGATGCCAGCCATGGCGACCTCGCGACCAACGCTGCCATGGTGTTGGCCAAGCCGACCGGCCAGAATCCGCGTGCGCTGGCCGAAAGGCTGGCCGAGGCGCTGCGCGCCGACGAGGATATCGCGGCCGCCGAGATCGCCGGTCCGGGCTTCGTCAATCTCAGGCTCAAGGACGGCTTCTGGCAGGCGCATCTGACGGCGCTGCTCGGCGAAGGCCGCAATTACGGCCGCTCGACGGTCGGCGGCGGCAAGAAAACCAATGTCGAATATGTCTCGGCCAACCCGACCGGGCCGATGCATGTCGGCCATTGCCGGGGTGCCGTGGTCGGCGACGCGCTCGCCAATCTGATGGCCTTCGCCGGTTACGACGTGACCAAGGAATATGTCATCAACGATGCCGGTTCGCAGATCGACGTGCTCGGACGCTCGGTCATGCTGCGCTACCGCGAGGCGCTTGGCGATGAGATCGGCGACATTCCGGCCGGGCTTTATCCAGGCGACTATCTGATCCCCGTTGGTCAAGCGCTGGCCAGCGAATTCGGCCGCTCCCTGCTGCAGATGCCGGACGAGGAGGCGCTTGCCATCGTCAAGGACAGGACGATTGATGCGATGATGACGATGATCCGCGAGGATCTGGCGCTGCTCAACGTGCATCACGACGTCTTCTTCTCCGAGCGGACGCTGCATGCCAACAATGCGAAGAAGATCCGCTCGGCGATCAACGACCTGACGCTGAAGGGGCACATCTACAAGGGCAAGCTGCCGCCGCCCAAAGGCGAGAAGCCGGACGACTGGGAGGACCGCGAGCAGACGCTGTTCCGCTCGACCGCAGTCGGAGACGACATGGATCGGGCGCTGGTCAAGTCGGACGGCACCTTCACCTATTTCGCCGCCGATGTCGCTTACCTCAAGGACAAGGTCGATCGCGGTTTCGTCGATCTGATTTATGTGCTTGGCGCCGATCATGGCGGCTATGTGAAACGGCTGGAAGCGCTTGCCCGGGCGATTGCCGGCGACGAGGTCAAGCTTACCGTGCTGCTTTGCCAGCTGGTGAGGCTGTTTCGCGCCGGCGAGCCGGTGCGCATGTCGAAGCGGTCGGGCGAGTTCGTGACCTTGCGCGAAGTGGTCGAGGAGGTCGGCCGCGACCCGATCCGCTTCATGATGCTCTATCGCAAGAACGACGCGCCGCTCGACTTCGACTTCGCCAAGGTGACCGAGCAGTCGAAGGATAATCCGGTATTCTACGTGCAGTATGCCTCGGCGCGCTGCCATTCGGTGTTCCGGCAGGCGAGCGAGCAATTGGGCGAGGCCATGTTCGACCGCAACCAGCTGGCCGCCGAAGTGGCTTTGCTGACCGACGAGGGTGAGATCGGCCTGATCAGGAAGCTCGCCGAATACCCTCGGCTGATCGAAGCCGCGGCCCTCGCGCTCGAGCCCCATCGGCTGGCATTTTACCTCTACGAACTCGCTTCCAGCTTCCACGGACACTGGAACCGGGGCACCGACAATCCCGACTTACGTTTTGTTAAGGTTAACGACCGACAATTGACGTATGCCAGACTAGGGCTGGTGCAGGCTGTTTCGGACGTTTTGACGTCCGGCCTGACGCTGATCGGAGCCAATGCGCCCACCGAAATGCGTTAGGTTTGAGTAAAAAACCTGTCACCTTTTGCCCACATTGCGCTGGTAAGGGCCAACCCTACGCGACGTCCATGGCGTCCGAATGAGTGCGAGTTCGGGAACAATAATGGCAGACAGAACCCAGCTGAGAGCAGCCGACCACAACGACATCGCCAACGATGATCCGTTCGCGGAACTGACCAGGATCATGGGGTTCGACCCGCGCCAGCCGGTCAAACCGCAAACGCCGGCCCAGCCGAAAACCGCTGCCGCCGAACCGTCGGTGGACGAGGGCGATTTCGAGATCGATCTCGAGAAGGAGTTGATGGGCGAATTCGGCGCCGACGCCAATGATAATGCTTCCCCTGCCAAGCTTCGCGAGCCGACACCCGAACCGACCGCCGCCGACGAAATGGAGGACGCGCTTGCTGCCTCATTCGAACAGGATTTCGCGTTCGACGACAGTGCGGTGGATGATGTTGCTCCTGTTGCGGCCGCTCCTGTTGCCGCCGACGAAATTGCCTCCGGCCCCGAAAGGGCGTTCGCTCCCGCTGTCGAGCCGGAGTTCGATGAAGAGTTCGATAACGCCGTCGCCGGCTCGCTCGAAGACGTGTCGCCGTTCGAGGACGACCTTTCGAGTGACAACGAACTTGCCGCCTCGCTCGACCAGGATTTTCGGCTCGACGACGATGTGACCGGCGAGGACGAACCCAGGGCCGCGGCCGAGGCGATCGAGCCGGTCGACGAGCCCGCCTTGGACCATGAGTTCGACGACGCCGTGGCAAGCTCGCTCGAAGACGAGCTGATGCTCGAAGAGCATGAGCCGATGGAGCAGGCGGTCGCCGTTGAAACGGCGGCGCAAGCGGCCGCGCCTGCGTTCGATGACGCGTTCGACGACGCGGTTGCAAGCTCGCTCGAAGACGAGCCGATGTTCGACGAGCAGGAGCCGGCTGATAACGCCGCCCCGGCATCGCCGGTTGAGGCGGCCGATGAGAATTTTGCCGGCCATGCCGATGATGCCATGGCCGATGTCGACATGGACTTCGACCTTCGCGCGAACGAGCCTGCCGAAATCGAAGAACCAGAGTTTATCGAAGAGCTGTCGATCGAAGAGCCAGAGGCCGCCCGGCTTTCCGGCACGGCCGCTGAAGCGGCGCTCGACGACGATTTCGATCTGAGCTTCGACGATGCGCCTGCCGAGCACCCCGAACAGCCCGTAGCGCAGGTCGTTGCAGCCGAACCCGCGGCCCAGGCCGCCGCTGTCGTCCCAACGGCCCCAGTGGCCGAGGAACGCAGCCTGGAGGACGAACTGAACGCGCTGTTGGGTGCGATGAGCACACGGCCGGCACAAGCGGTCAACGAACCTCAGACAAGCCAGCAGGAACGTCAGACAAGCCAGCAGCCTGCCCAGAAGCCCGTGATGGCTGTTCAGCAGCCCATCGCGCCGGTAATTCAGAAGCCAGCAGTGGCTGCTGAACAGCCAATGGCGGCGGTCAAAGACGTCGCCAACGACCCGGTGCATGCTGTCGACGAGCTGGATTGGGAACTCGACGAGCACGAGCCCGCTGAGCCGCCGCAGTCCAGTGCCGCCGATGACGCCGATCTTGGCAGTGTCCTCCTCGATGAGCTTGAAGGCGAGGATTTCGGTGTTGAAGCCGCTGCCGGACCTGCGGGTGATTTAGACAACAATGCGCTCGACGCCGACTTCGCCAGGAACATCGGCCTGGATCATGACTCGGCCGACAAGAGTGCGGCAGCTGCTGCCGAAGAAGACCCGCTCGATGCGCTGAACTGGCTGACGACACGCGCCACGCCGCCCGAGCCGGCCCGCTCGTGGAGCCGCGTGACGCCGGTCGCACAGCCTCAACCCGCTTTTGCAAGCCAGCCGGTGGCTTCGGCGCGTCCCGCACCACCGCCGCAGCCGGCTGCAACGCCGTCCTATCGGGCCGCACCGGTCGAAGAGAGGCCGTCCTATGAAGGCCAGGTATCCCGTGAAGATAGGTCATCCTATGAAGATCGGCCCGCCTACATGGAAGCTGCGCCAAGCTCGCATCAACAGCCTTCCGCCTATGACGAGATGCCCGATGTCGAGACGGTCGACGTGCCCGAGCGCGTCGTGGCGCTGGCGGACGATCTCGACATTCCGGAGCTCAACTTCGACGATGACGAGCCGGTGGCGCCCGCCTACGACGATCTCGATGCCGATTTTGCCAGCCTTCTCACCGAAATGAATGCCACGGATATAGCGCCGGCCCCGGTGCGCAGTGCTGGCTATGACGATGAATACGATGCCGGCTTCGCGTCTGGCTACAAGCAAGATCGCGGCGAGACGCGCGCCTATGGCGCAAAGCCTGCGGAAGCCCCTGTCAGCCCGGCAGCCGCTTCCTATGCAGATGCAGCGGACGGTTTCGATCTGGGCCCATTGCCCGGCGGCCAGCCGGTTTCGCAAGCCGACGATTTCACCTTCGATGAGCTCGACTACGATCCCGAACTGGACGAGGAGATGTCAGTTCCCGGCCTCGCCGAACGCGAGGCCGAAAGGCAGCCGCGCAGGCGCGGGCTGCTGATAGGTGCGGTGGTCGGCGCCGTTGCGATCGCCGGAGGCCTTGGCGCCTTTGCGTTGACCCTCGGCGGCAAGAGCGGCGGCGATGCGCCGGTCATCGTCAAAGCCGACAACAGGCCGATCAAGATCAAGCCGGAAAATCCAGGCGGCACTGTCGTGCCGAACCAGGACAACAAGGTTTATGACGCTGTGGCCAAGGGCGCCAAGCCCGCCGAGCCGGTTCAGCAGAAGCTGCTCACCAACACCGAAGAGCCTGTGGACCTGAAGGCCAACGAACCGGAGAGCCGCGTCGTCGATCTTTCGCCCAATGACCCCGATGCCGCAGACGATATCGACGCACCCGGCACCGAGGCGTCTGATAGCAATGCGTCTGGCACCAACGCGCCTGACACCAATGCACTTGGCGCCAGTGCGGCTGGCGCTACCGACACCGCCGCCGCACCGGCGCCCAAGTCCGAGGATCGCATCGCGCAGGTTCTGCAGGAGGCCGAGAAGGGTGCCGAGACCGTCGCCGTTGCGCCGCGCAAGGTACGGACCATGGTCGTGAAACCTGACGGCTCGCTGGTGGCGCGCGAGGATCCGGCGCCAGCCGCCCCGCAGATGGCCGCTGCCGAGCCGGCCGATCCGGCGCCGCAGCACGTGGCTCCGGCCGCCCAGGCGGACGCCGCCGCGCAGACCGGCACCGTGCCCCTGATCGACCAAATGACAAGCGACCCGAAGATTGGCGACCCGAAGATTGGCGACCAGCCGAGTGGCGACCAGCCGAGTGGCGACCAGCCGAGTGGCGACCAGGCGAGCGGCGATCAGGCCGAAACCTCCAAGCTGCAGCCGGCGCCCAAGCCCGACACAAAGGCTGAAGCCAAGGCCCAGGCGTCAGCCAGCAAGCAGTCGGCCACCACCCCGGCCACGGTTCCGGTGGCGCCGCAGCGCCCGTCCGACCAGCCGGTCGACGTGGTCGGCGAGGTCAAGCCCGATCAGGTTGCTTCCATCGATCCGGCCGCTGCCGGCGCTGGTTCGTGGTCGATACAGATCGCTTCGCAGCCGACAGTCGAAAGCGCCCAGGCGACTTACCAGGATCTGCAGCGCCGCTACGGCAGCGTGCTTTCCGGCCGCACCGCCAACATCGTCAAGGCCGAGATTGCCGGCAAGGGCACCTTCTACCGCGTCCGCGTTCCGGCGCAGTCTCGCAACGAGGCGATCAAACTGTGCACCAGCTACAAGGCCGCCGGCGGCAATTGCTTCGTGTCCCACTAGCGGCACCAAAGCCCCTCGAAAAGCCGGCGCCCGCGCCGGCTTTTTTGCGTGAACGGAAACCTTTGGAGGCAATTGCGGGCGATTCCCTTTGTCGTCGCGAAGCTCTAAACTGTTCCGCATGACCGAATCAAAATCCATGATCCTCGGCTGCGCCGGGAAATCACTGAGCCGCGACGAGATCCGATTCTACCGCAACGAATGCCCGTGGGGCTTCATCCTGTTTGCGCGCAATATCGGCGAGACCGAGCAGATCCGCGATCTGGTCGCCGCCATGCGCGACTGCGTCGGGCGTGCGGACGCGCCGGTATTCATCGACCAGGAGGGCGGCCGCGTGCAGCGCCTGCGGCCGCCGCTGGCGCCAAACTATCCGGCTGCCGGTGCACTCGGCGCCTTGTGGCGCGACGACCATGACGCCGGCACCCGTGCCGCATGGCTAATGGCGCGGCTGCATGCCTTCGACCTGCTGCGCTACGGCATCACGGCGGATTGCCTGCCGGTGCTCGATGTGCCGATCGAGGGCGCCAGCGACGTCATCGGCGCGCGCGCCTATGGCAAGGAGCCGCGCGCCGTCATCGAATTGGGTCGCGCCGCGGCGGAAGGCCTGATGGCAGGCGGCGTGCTGCCGGTGATGAAGCATATTCCCGGTCATGGAAGGGCCTTCGCCGATACGCATTTCGAACTGCCCACCGTCGATGCCTCGATCGGCGACCTGCAGCGGCATGATTTTGCGCCATTCAGGGAGCTCAACCATTTACCGATGGCGATGACGGCGCATGTCGTCTATAGCGCGATCGACCCGAAGAACCCGGCCACCACATCCGGCAAGGTCATCGAAAAGATCATCCGCGGCGAAATCGGCTTCGACGGTCTGTTGATGAGCGACGACACTTCGATGAAGGCACTTTCTGGGGATTTCCCGTCAAAGGCGGCCGCTATCCTTGCGGCGGGCTGCGATCTGGTCCTTCACTGCAACGGCGTGTTCGAGGAGATGGCCGGCATTGCATCGCGAACGACCGGGCTTGAAGGCAAGTCGTTTGAGCGCGCGGAGCGGGCGCTGACCTATATCAGGAACCGTGACGTTGCGGACGAGACCGAGATTCGCGCCGAATTTGCCAGTTATTTCGACGCGGTAGCCTAGCATCAAAGGAAGCGAAGTGGCGGAAGCATTGGACCTGAAGGCCGGCAAGGCCGCACCGATGGACCGCTTGTGGGCCGAGAATGACGATTCCCGGCTGACCGGCGATCCGGCGTTGGTCGTCGATGTGGCCGGTTTCGAAGGTCCGCTCGATCTTCTGCTGCATCTTGCCCGCAATCAGAAGGTCGACCTGTCGCGCATCTCGATCCTGGCGCTGGCCGAACAGTATCTGGCGTTCGTCGAGAAGGTGAGGGCGCTGAGGCTGGAGCTTGCCGCCGACTATCTGGTGATGGCAGCGTGGCTGGCGTTTCTCAAGTCGAAGCTCCTGATCCCCAAGCAGCCCGGCGACGAAGGCGAAAGCGGCGAGGAACTGGCGGCGGTGCTGCAGTTCCGGCTGAAGCGGCTGGAGGCCATGCGCGACGCGGCGGCACGGCTGGTCAACCGCAACCGGCTCGGACGCGACGTGTTTGCACGCGGCATGCCGGAGATGGTGATCGTCGAGAAGCGCAATGCCTATTCGGCCTCGCTCTATGACCTGTTGACCGCCTATGCCCAGCAGCGCCAGAAGCAGGCGATCACCAATGTGACGATTGCCAGGCGCGGCGTGTGGTCGCTCAAGGATGCGCGCGACGTGCTGACCAGGCTGATCGGGTCGCTGCGCGACTGGACGGCGCTCGACAGTTTCCTGGTCGAATATCTGGCCGGCCCGGAAGACCGGCGCACCGCGGTTGCCAGCTCGTTTGCGGCGACGCTGGAACTGGTGCGCGAAGGCAAGATGGAAATGCGGCAGGACCAGGTTTTCGCGCCGCTTTATCTGCGCGGCCGCGCCCAGGCCATCAAGATAGTCGAGGTGACATCATGAGCGAACGCGCCAACGCTTCGGTCATTCCGTTCAAGGTCGACGACGACGCCGAGCAAGGCGCGGTCGCCGAGAATCCGGCACAAAATCAGGGGCAGAATTTGTCGCGGAATCCTGGCGAGCGGCTGCATATGGCGGAGGCCGTACGGATGGCCGAGGCGATCGTTTTCGCCAGCGCCGAGCCGGTCAGCGAAAAACAGCTCACTTCGCGGCTGCCCGACGGCATCAACATTGCCGCGGCAATGGCCGAACTGCAGCAGATCTATGCGCGGCGCGGCGTCAATCTGGTACGCGTCGGCGATGCCTGGGCGTTTCGCACCGCCGGCGACCTCGCCTTCCTGATGAGCCGTGACACGGTGCAGCAGCGCAAACTGTCCCGCGCTGCCCTCGAAGTGCTGGCGATCATCGCCTACCACCAGCCGGTAACGCGCGCCGAGATCGAGGACATCCGCGGCGTCGAGACGTCAAAGGGGACGCTCGACACGCTGATGGAGACCGAATGGGTGAGGATGCGCGGCCGGCGCCGCACGCCCGGCCGTCCCGTCACCTATGGCACGACCGATATTTTCCTCGACCATTTCGCACTGGAGGAGATACGCGATCTCCCCGGCATGGAGGAATTGAAGGGTGCGGGGCTGCTGTCCGGCCGTATGCCGTCGAATTTCTCGGTGCCGCTGCCGCCGGCCGACCCCGATGCGCTCACCGACGACGAGGATCCGCTGACCGATATCGACCTCGAGGAACTCGGTCTTTTGACGCCGCGCGTCACGGAAGATTGAGCCGAGCGCCATCTTAAAGCCACAGGCAGGATGGAACTGCGCCGATTGGTAGCGGGCCGCCGTGCCGAAAGTGCGTGACTTCGGCGACTCATTCATGAACTCTGTCGCAGTTCTGTTTGAATCCGAACCCGAAAGCGCATAGATCAGCGTCTGGGAAACCGTTCGAGAGAGATTTGCTATGGGTTCATTTTCGATTTGGCACTGGATGATCGTTCTGGTGATCGTGCTGCTGGTCTTCGGCCGCGGCAAGATCCCCGAGCTGATGGGCGACATGGCCAAGGGCATCAAGAGCTTCAAGAAGGGCATGGCGGACGACGACGCTGCCGACGACAAGCGTACCGTCGAACACCGTGCCGACGAAACCGTTTCGGTACCGAAGGAAAAGGCCAGCAAAGGCTGAGCCCAAACTTTAGTCGGAACGTATAGCCATGTTCGAAGTCGGCTGGACCGAGATGCTGGTGATCGCGATCGTCATGATCGTGGTCGTCGGGCCCAAGGATTTGCCCAACATGCTGCGCACCTTCGGTCGCACGACGGCGAAGCTGCGCGCCATGGCTTCCGATTTCCAGCGGCAGTTCAACGACGCGTTGAAGGAAGCCGAACTCGACGACGTCAAGAAGTCGGTCGATTCGCTGAGAAGTGTCAATCCGGCAGCCGAGATCAGGAAGCAGCTCAATCCATTCGAACAGGCCGCCGCCGACGTCCGTTCCGGCGTCGATGCCGTGATGAAACCCAAGCCGGCCGTCGATGCAGCCGCTTCGACGGAGCAGGCAGCCGAGCCGCTGAAGAACGGCGCAACGACGATGCCGGGCGTCAGCCCGCCGGAGCCGACGCCGGCCACGCCGATCTTTCCGGCGATGACGGACGAGTCCGTCGTGGCGCCGGCCATGCAGGCGCAAACGGCTGCGGCGGCAGTGCCGCAAAAAGCATCTGCGGCAAGGAAGAAGCCGGCGCCCGCGAAAGCCGCGACCGCCGCGCCGGCCAAGCCCGCAAAGACTGCTGCGCCAAAGGCCGCCGCAAAAGCTGAGCCGAAACCGCAGTCGCCAGCAGCGAAGAAGCCGGCGTCAGCAGCGAAGAAGCCGGCCGCCAGAAAAACGGCGGGAGCCGCCAAGTGAGCGTTTCGGACAAGGAAAAGGACGAGATCGAAAAATCGTCGGCTCCGCTGATGGAGCACCTGATCGAGCTGCGCCGGCGCTTGATCTGGTCGATCGGCGGTTTTTTCGTCGCCTTCCTGGTCTGCTTCTTTTTCGCCAAGCGGCTGTTCAACCTTCTGGTCATTCCGTTCAAATGGGCCACGCAATGGGCCGGGCTCGACCCGCACAAGGTCGAGCTGATCTATACGGCGCCACAGGAATTCTTCTTTACCCAGGTCAAGCTCGCCATGTTCGGCGGCATGGTCATAGCCTTTCCGCTGATCGCCACCCAGATCTATAAATTCATCGCGCCCGGCCTCTACAAGAACGAACGCAATGCCTTCCTGCCGTTCCTGATCGCCTCGCCGATCCTGTTCCTGATGGGCGCGTCGCTGGTCTATTTCTTCTTCACGCCGATGGTGATGTGGTTTTTCCTCGCAATGCAGCAGACCGGCACCAATGACCAGGTGCAGATTTCGCTGCTGCCGAAAGTGTCCGAATATCTTAGTCTGATCATGACGCTGATCTTCTCCTTCGGCCTGGTGTTCCAGTTGCCGGTGGTGACGAGCCTGATGACGCGGGTCGGCATGCTGTCGTCCACGGCCCTTGCCGAGAAGCGTAAATGGGCGATCGTCATCGCCTTCGTCGTGGCGGCGGTGCTGACGCCGCCCGACCCGATGAGCCAGATCGGCCTCGCCATTCCGACGATCCTGCTCTACGAGGTCTCGATCTGGTCGGCCCGGCTGATCGAACGCAGCAAGGAGCGCGACCGTGTGGCTCGCGAAAAACAGGACGCCACGGAAGAGGTGGCCGACAAGCCGGCGGACGCGTCATCGACGTAGGTTCGGTTGAAGCGGACAGCATCTTTCTTCCGGCCGCTGCAACTTTGTTCTTGCTTTGTGCCGGCAGCTATGCTACTAATCTGGGTATGGTGCCAATTGGCTCCAAAAACCCGCCCACTCAGGCGGGTTTTTTTGTTTCTTCCTTTTGAAGTTCCGGTGTTGCCGCCTGAGGTCGGCGGGACAGCGCCCCCCTCTGTCCTGCCGGACATCTCCCCCACTTGGGTCCCACTTGGGGGGAGATTGGCAACTTCGCCGATGGCTTGCTTTTTCAGCGCCGGAGATTGGCGAAAGCCGCAGTGACGGCCGATCTCCCCACCCGTGGGGGAGATGTCCGGCAGGACAGAGGGGGGCGCGAAGGAACTCTGCCTTGACGCCTTGCATCGATGCGGTTTACCCCCTCTGGCCTACTCAAGGACGAACAGACCATGCTTGACATCAAATGGATTCGCGACAACCCGAAGGCCCTTGTCGAAGCGCTCCAGAAGCGCTCGTGGTCGGCTGAGGATGCGCGGTCCACGGTCGACGACCTGATCGCGGCGGATGAGGCGCGGCGCGAGCATCTGACCGAGCTGCAGGCCAGACAAGAACGCCGCAACGCCGCCTCGAAGGAGATCGGCAATGCCATGCGCTCGGGCGACGCCGCTCTTGCCGAAAGGCTGAAGGCCGAGGTCGGCGAGATCAAGGCCTTCATCCAGAATGGCGAGGCGCGCGAGCGCGAGCTCGACAAGGCGCTGAACGATGTGTTGGCAGTGCTGCCAAACGTGCCGTTCGACGACGTGCCGGTCGGCAAGGACGAGCACGACAACGTCGTCAAGCGCGTCGTTGGCGAGGTGCCGACGCGGCCGAACTGGGTGAAGGAGCATTTCGAGATCGGCGAAGCGCTCGGCATGATGGATTTCGAGCGGGCAGCACGGCTTTCCGGCTCGCGCTTCACCGTGCTCAAAAGCGGCCTGGCGCGGATGGAACGCGCGCTCGGCCAGTTCATGCTGGATCTGCACACCACCGAGCACGGCTATGTAGAGATCCAGCCGCCGTTGATGGTGCGCGACGAGGTGCTTTTCGGGACCGGCCAACTGCCGAAATTCGAGGAGGATTTATTCTTCGTTCGGCACGGGGACGGCAGGCTTGGCCTGATCCCAACCGCCGAAGTGCCGCTCACCAATCTCGTTCGCGACGAGATCACGCCGCACGAAAAACTGCCGCTGCGCTATACGGCGCTGACGCCGTGCTTCCGCTCCGAGGCGGGCTCGGCCGGGCGCGACACGCGCGGCATGCTGCGCCAGCACCAGTTCTACAAGGTCGAACTGGTGTCGATCACCGACCAGGAGACTTCGGTTGCCGAGCATGAGCGCATGACCGAATGCGCCGAGGAGGTGCTGAAGCGGCTCGGCCTGCCGTTCCGCACCGTGACGCTGTGCACCGGCGACATGGGCTTTGGCGTGCGCAAGACCTACGACATCGAGGTCTGGCTGCCCGGCCAGAATGCCTATCGCGAGATATCGTCGTGCTCGGTATGCGGCGATTTCCAGGCGCGGCGCATGGACGCCCGCTACAAGGACAAGGACGGCAAGGGCAACCGCTTCGTCCACACGCTGAACGGTTCGGGCACCGCCGTCGGCCGCGCTCTCATTGCCGTCATCGAAAATTATCAGAACGAGGACGGCAGCGTAACCATTCCTGAAGCGCTTCGGCCTTACATGGGCGGTCTGGAAAAGATCGAATCGACATAATGCGCATCCTTCTGACCAACGACGACGGCATCCATGCCGAGGGCCTTGCATCACTCGAACGCATCGCGCGCACGCTGTCGGAAGACGTCTGGGTGGTGGCACCGGAACAGGATCAGTCCGGCTATGCGCATTCGCTGTCGATCTCGGAGCCGCTGCGGCTCAGGAAAATCGGCGAAAAGCACTTTGCGGTGCGGGGAACGCCGACCGACTGCGTCATCATGGGCGTCAAGAAGATCCTGCCCGAAGCGCCTGACCTGATCCTGTCCGGCGTCAATTCCGGCGCCAACATCGCCGACGACGTCACCTATTCGGGCACGGTCGCCGGCGCCATGGAAGGCGCGCTGCTCGGCGTGCGCTCGATCGCCATCAGCCAGGCCTATTCCTATGTCGGCGAGGACCGCGTCGTTCCCTACGAGACCGCCGAAGCGCTGGCGCCGGCGCTGCTCGAAAAGCTCGTCGCCATGCCGTTGCCGGACGGCGTGCTGCTCAACGTCAATTTTCCGAATTGCGAGCCGCAAGAGATCGGCGGCATTGTAGTCACTTCGCAGGGCAAGCTGGTCCACAGCCTGTGGGTCGACGAGCGGCGCGACGGGCGCGGCCTGCCATACTACTGGCTGCGCTTCGGCCGCGAGCCGGTCGAGGGCAAGCAAGGCACCGACCTCCACGCCTTGCGCAATCGGCTGGTGTCGGTGACGCCGCTGCAGCTCGATCTCACCGCGCATGAAATCCGCGATCAACTGGCCAAGGCGCTCGCATGAACTCGAACCACCCTGCAACGGTCGACGAGCGCGAAGGTTTCGCTGCCTTCCTGCTTCGCCTGCGCGGCAGGGGCACGGTGCCGAAGGCGCTGATCGCCGCCTTTGAGGCGACGCCGCGGCGCGGCTTTCTGTCTCCGCATTTTCACTCCATAGTCTGGTCGGACCGCATGCTGCCGATCGAATGCGGCGAGGCCATCGAAGGCGCCGACCTGCAGGCGGCGGTGATCGCGGCACTTGCCATTGAGCCGGGCAACCGGGTGCTCGAGATCGGCACCGGGTCCGGCTACACGGCGGCGGTGATGTCGCGGCTTGCCGCTCGGATCGTCACCATCGACCGTTACAAGACGCTGGCCGAACAGGCCCGGCAGCGCCTTGAGGCACTCGCCATCGGCAATGTCATCGTGCGTCAGGCGGACGGTTCCAACGGGCTGGCCAACGAAGCGCCGTTCGACCGCATCGTTGCCTGGGCGGCCTTCGACAGCCTGCCGCGCTTTCTCCTCGATCAATTGTCGAGCGGCGGCATCGTCATCGCGCCGATCGGACCCGACGAGGGCGAGCAGGTGCTGGCCAAGCTTACCAAGGTCGGCAGCCGCTTCGAACGCGAGGATATCGGCCTGGTGCGCCTGCAGCCGATCCTGCACGGTGTCGCCGCCGTCATCTAGGCTGTGTCGATATTCAGGTGAGGTCGGCCTGCAAATGGCGGCTTCCTCCGCTTCCGGTGCTCACGTACCCAAAAGTACGCTCCGCTCCGGTTCTCGGAACCCACCATTTTCGGCTCGGCCTGACTTGAATCTCGGCACACCCGGCGCCCGGATCCTCGAATATTTTAAGAAAATTTGCGTCTGATTCTGCAGGTTTAACCGACCGGTAACATTAACGCGCTTTAATCACACTCAGTTGTACCGGGTCTGTGCGGGTTAGTGCGATGCAATTCAGTGTTTTGAAGGCAAACGGACGCAATCTGGCGCGTGGCTGCGCCGTCCTCATGATCGCAGGCGCTGCGACGGGGTGTAGTTCCCAGGTGGCGCGGTTCAACAGCGTCGACGACGTGTTCACCGCCTCGACCAACAACCAGCGCGCCATCATCGACAAGCAGGATGCTGCCCAGCCCTATCCGGGCGATGTTGCGGCCGCGCCGATCGACGGCAGCCACACCCAGTCGGTCAGCCGCTCAAGCCTCGAACCGGTCACGGCACAGCAATTGCCGCCGCCGGCTCCCGCGCTGGCGCCTGCCGCCCGTCCGGTGCGTACCGCTGCCGCGCCGGCCCTGGCACCTGCCGCTCCTCGTGTCGACAGGACGGCAACCGGCACAGTCGCTCCGGCGGCAAGGCCGTTCAAGAACGCCGAGCCCGACGCGCCGCGGATAGCGACGGCCGCCGGCGCGCCACATGCAACCGAGATCGTCGTCAAGGACGGCGAGACCATTTCCGGCCTGTCACGGCGCTACGGCGTGCCGGCCGATGCCATCATGAAAGTCAACGGGCTGAGCGCGACCAAGGGGCTGAAGACCGGCCAGAAGCTCGTCATCCCGGCCTATGCGTATTCGAGCAACGGCGCCGCGCCAAAAGTCGCCGATGCCAAGCCCGCGAACGGCACCAGGCACGACCAGCCGGCCGAAGCGCCGGAGAAGGTGGCCGTGCTGCCGCAGCAGCCGAAACTCAGGGAAGGCAAGTCTGCCGCGCAGGTGGACGCCTCGGCTGCCGTGAGCCAGCCGAAGGATGGAAAGACTGCGGCGAAGGTGGCTTCGGCGACGGCCAAACCGGCCGGTGCCGGCGGCACTTACACGGTTCAGCAAGGCGATACGCTGTCCGCCATTGCCAGAAAGACCGGCGTCGGCGTCGTTGCGCTGAAGCAGGCGAACGGCATGCAGGATGGACTGCTCAAGATCGGCCAGACCCTGAAAGTGCCGGCCGGCGGAACCGCTGTCGTCGCCGGCGTGAAGCCGGCAAAGGTCGATCCGGTGACGACGGCCACCACCCAGCCGCCGGCCAAGGCCACGCCGACGCAGACGCTCCCCTCCTACACGCCGCCGAAGAAGGATGCGAAAGTCATCCAGCAGGCCGAGGACGACGATGCGGTGGCGCCGGACGCGACCGGCATCGGCAAGATGCGCTGGCCGGTGCGCGGCCGCGTGATCTCAAGCTTCGGCGGCGGCAAGGACGGCGTCGACATTGCCGTGCCCGAGGGGACGCCGGTCAAGGCGGCTGAAAACGGTGTCGTCATCTATGCCGGTGACGGCCTCAAGGAATTCGGCAACACGGTGCTGGTGCGGCACGAAAACGGTCTGGTCACCGTCTACGGCCACGCCAGCTCGATCGAGGTGCAGCGCGGCCAGAAGGTCAAGCGCGGCCAGGAAATCGCCCTGTCCGGCATGAGCGGCACCACCGACTCGCCGAAACTGCATTTCGAAGTGCGCAAGAACTCGGCGCCGGTCGATCCTTCGACTTATCTCGAATAGACGACGAAAAGCGATTTGCGGGCCACCTGACCTTCAGCCCGCCGAGGAAGTCCGCTTCGCAAGATGCGGGCTTCTTCTGCTGTTAGTCCTTGAGCGGCTAATCCTTCAGCGGCTTGCCGAGCCTGCCAGCCAGGTCCTGGGTGAACTGCCAGGCGACGCGGCCCGAACGGCTGCCGCGCGTCGTCGCCCATTCCAGCGCCTCGGCGCGCAGCGTCTCGGGATCGATGGCGAGATCGTGATGGTGGACATAGCCGTCGATCATGTCGAGATATTCGTCCTGCGAACATTTGTGGAAGCCAAGCCACAGGCCGAAGCGGTCCGACAGCGAAACCTTCTCCTCGACCGCTTCGGACGGATTGATCGCCGTCGAGCGCTCATTGTCGATCATGTCGCGCGGCAACAAATGCCGCCGGTTCGAGGTGGCGTAAAAGATGACGTTGGCCGGACGGCCCTCGACGCCGCCTTCAAGTGCTGCCTTCAGCGATTTATAGGACGTGTCGTCATGGTCGAATGACAGGTCGTCGCAAAACAGGATGAAGCGGAAGGGCGCTGCCTTCAGCAGGCTCATCAGCTTCGGAAGCGTGTCGATGTCTTCGCGATGGATCTCGACGAGCTTGAGCGGCAGGTCGAGCTTGGTCGAAGCGTTGACCGCGGCGTGCACGGCCTTGACCAGCGACGATTTGCCCATGCCGCGCGCGCCCCACAACAGCACGTTGTTGGCGGCATAGCCGGAGGCGAAGCGCTCGGTATTGTCGACCAATATGTCGCGGACGCGGTCGACCCCGCGGATCAGGCCGATGTCGACGCGGTTGACCTTGAGCACCGGTTCCAGATAGCCGGGATCGGCCTGCCAAACGAAGCAATCGGCGTCGCCGAGGTCGGTTTGCGGCACTGGCGGCGGCGCGAGGCGGGCGATCGCCTCGATCAGACGGTCGAGCTTCTGGCTCAGGATATCGATGGTGCTGTCGGTCATCTCTTGTCTTTTTGTTCGCATTCGGGACGGTGCGGCAGGCCAACCTACCTGATTTCAGCGGTTTCGAAACTCGTCCCAAGCATTTGTTCGGGCATCATCTTTTGCGAAAACCGAGCGTCGCTTTTCGGGATCACCCTCTAACACGGCTCACCAGGCCGGAAAAGCAGCCGATTTGCCCGGCCGCGCAGTTGCATTGGCAACGTTACCGACTATATTCCGGCCAAATTTGGCGGGGCCGTCAAATTCCCAGAACGGTTTGCGGCTGTTTTTAAAATTCAGGAGTACCTCGATGTTCGTGACACCGGCATACGCCCAAGGCATCGGCGGGGACTCGTCCGCAATGTTTATCCAGATCGTGCCGTTTGCTCTGATTTTCGTGATCATGTATTTTCTGATCATCCGGCCGCAGCGCACGCAGCTGAAGAAGCGCGGCGAGATGCTGGCGGCGGTTCGCCGTGGCGACACCGTCGTCACCGGCGGCGGCTTTGTCGGCAAGGTGACCAAGGTCATCGACGACAACGAGCTCGAGATCGATCTCGGCGGTGGCACCAAGGTGACGGCGCTGCGATCGACGATCGCCGACGTGCGCGTCAAGGGCGAGCCGGTGGCGAACCAGAACGCCAAGAAATAACCGAATTGTCGGCGGAACGATCCGCGGGCAGGGCTCTGACGAACGACGGCATATGTTCCACCTTTGGCGCCTGAAGATGATCCTGAAGTGGCTTGCCTTGGCCGGCACGGTTGTCTTCCACGCGACTAATATCTTCGCCGCCGGTTTGCATACCACGCGACCCGAATGGCTTGCCGAAAGCCAGTCAATAGTTGAAGCAAGCCAGCAAGATGGTCCACACATCCTGCTCAGGTTGGATGTGACCGACGTGATCGAGGGCCGGCTGAAAGCGACACGCGACGAGGTCCGGTCGCTGCTACGCGAAGCAAGGATCGGCTATACCGGCCTTGCCAGTTCGGCTCGGACCGTTCAGGTGCACATAACAGATCCGGCTCAGCTTGACCTCGCCAAGGCGGCAATCAAAACGGTGACCGATCCTGTCGCGGACAGCGGCGTCCAGGAAATGACCCTGGACGACAGTGAGCCCGGCCTGCTCAAATTCACCGTAACGGATGCAGGTTTGAAGTATCGAACTTCGGCCGCGCTTGCACAGTCGGTTGAAGTCATCAAAGATCGTATCCGCGACCTGGGCGCCACCCACCCGGTGGTTCGGTCAACGAATGAAGACGGCATATTGGTCCGCACGTCGGGCGTTGCCGATCCGCAAAGGCTAGGACAAATCCTCACCCGGCCCGGTCACCTGAGCTTCCAACTCGTTGATCTGTCGATGCCAGTCGACGAGGCAATCAGCGGCCGCCCGCCCGTCGGCTCGGCGGTTTTTTATTCGATGGACGATCCTCCGGTTCCCTACTTGATCGAAAATCGGGTTATCCTTTCAGGTAAAAATGTGCTGGATGCGCAAGCAACCCGCAATTTGGCGACCGATGAACGCGTCGTCTCATTCCGGCTTGATTCCCGGGGTACGGCGCGTTTCAAATGGGCTACGACGCAATATATCGGCAAGCCGTTTGCGGTTATATTAGACGATAAGGTTATTTCGGCGCCTGTTATCCGAGAGCCCATTGAAGGCGGCACCGGTCAGATATCGGGAAATTTCACCGCTGAAAGCGCCAATGACCTCGCCCTGCTGCTGCGCACCGGCCCCTTGCCAGCAAGATTGACAATCGCCGAGGAAGCACGATAGGGCCGGCCGTGGTCAGAATTAGAAATATGCCCGCAAACCGACCGATGGCGGAATGCTGCCGCTTGTACGCCTGAACGGATAAGAACTGATGCTTTATTTTTCGCGCTTCAAGATGATCCTGATCTGGCTGGCCGTGGCCGCCACAGTGGTCCTCGCTGCGCCCAACCTTTTTTCCGCCAGCACGCTGGCCAAGCTTCCCGACTGGGTGCCGAAGCGGCAGATGACGCTCGGCCTCGACCTCCAGGGCGGCTCGCACATCCTGCTCAGGATGGATCCGAACGATCTGATCAAGGATCGGCTGGAGACGACGCGCGATGAAATCAGGACGCTGCTGCGCGATGCCAAGATCGGCTATACCGGCCTTTCCGGAACGGGCCGCACGGTGCAGGTCCGCATCACCGATCCCGCACAGATCGACGCTGCCAAAACAACCTTGAAACCATTGACCAATCCGGTGGCCGCAGGCCTGTTCAGCGGCGGCTCCATCCAGGAGATGACGCTGGATGATTCCGAGCCCGGCCTGCTCAAATTCTCCGTCACCGATGCGGGGATCAAATATCGCACCTCGACGGCGCTGACGCAGGCGATCCAGGTTGTCGAGCGTCGCGTCAACGAACTCGGCACCACCGAGCCGATCGTGCAGCGCCAAGGCGACGACCGTATCCTGGTGCAGGTGCCTGGTCTCCAAGACCCGCAGCGGCTGAAGGAAATTCTTGGCCAGACGGCAAAGCTGACCTTCCAGATGGTCGACCAATCGATGCCGGTGCAGGATGCGCTGAACGGCCGCCCGCCGCCGGGATCCTCGGTGCTGTATTCGCAGGACGATCCGCCGGTTCCGTACCTGATCGAGAACCGCGTCATCGTTTCGGGTGAAAACCTGGTCGATGCCCAGGCGACGTTCAATTCCCAGACCAACGAGCCGGTTGTTTCGTTCCGGTTCGATTCGAAAGGGGCGCAGCGGTTCGGCCAGGCGACGGCACAGAATGTCGGCAAGCTGTTTGCCATCATCCTCGACAATCAGGTGATTTCGGCGCCGCAGATCCGTGAACCGATCCCGGGCGGCACCGGACAGATATCGGGGAATTTCACCGCCGAGAGCGCCAACGATCTCGCCGTGCTGCTGCGCGCCGGCGCCTTGCCAGCGACGCTGACGGTAATCGAAGAGCGGACGGTGGGGCCGGGACTTGGCCAGGACTCCATCCATGCCGGCAAGGTCGCCGGCATCATCGGGTCGATCCTGGTGGTGGCATTCATGTTCGTCGCCTACGGCTTCCTCGGCTTCCTCGCCAACATCGCGCTGGCGGTGCATGTGGCGATGATCGTCGGGCTGCTGTCGCTGCTTGGAGCGACACTGACCCTACCCGGTATCGCCGGTATCGTGCTGACCATCGGCATGGCGGTCGATTCGAACGTTCTCATCTATGAACGCATCCGCGAGGAGCGACGTGCCGGCCGCTCGGTCATTCAGGCGATCGATACCGGTTTCAGCAAGGCGCTGGCGACCATCGTCGATTCCAACGTGACCTCACTGATCGCGACCGTGGTGCTGTTCTGGCTCGGAACCGGGCCGGTGAAGGGCTTTGCCGTCACCTATGCCATCGGCATCCTGACTACGGTCTTCACCGCCTTCACCTTCACACGCCTGCTCGTGTCGATCTGGCTTCGCCGCGCCCGTCCGAAGGAGTTGCCGCGGGCGCCTGTGACGTTCATTCCACCAGGCACGAAAATTCCGTTCATGGGTATTCGCCGCTGGACGTTCACACTGTCCAGCGTGCTTTCGGTGCTGTCGGTCATCGGCTTCATGACCATCGACATAAATTACGGCATCGATTTCAAGGGCGGCTCACTGATCGAGGTGCAGTCCAAGGCCGGCAATGCCGATCTGGCCGACATCCGCGGCAGGCTGACGGAACTTAATATCGGCGAGGTGCAGGTTCAGCAGTTCGGCGAACCGAACGACGTGCTGATCCGCGTCGGCACGCAGGCGGGCGGCGAGAACGCTGAGCAGACCGTCATCGACAAGGTGCGCGGCGAGCTGCAGGACCAGTATGATTTCCGCCGCGTCGAAGTGGTGGGGCCGACGGTCTCGGGCGAGCTTGCAAAGCAAGGCACCATCGCCATGCTTATCGCGCTGCTCGGCATCCTGATCTATGTCTGGTTCCGCTTCGAATGGCAGTTCGCGGTCGGCGCCATCGTTGCGACCGTGCACGACGTGGTCATGACGATCGGCTTCTTCGTTATCACCGGCCTGGAATTCAACCAGTCGTCGCTGGCGGCGATCCTCACCATCATCGGTTATTCGCTCAACGATACGATCGTCGTGTATGACCGCGTTCGCGAGGATCTGCGAAAATACAAGCGAATGCCACTGCCGCAGCTGCTGAACAACGCCATCAACGAGACGCTGTCGAGGACGACGCTGACCTCGGTGACGACGATCCTGGCGTTGCTGGCGCTGGTGCTGTTCGGCGGCGAGGTGATCCGCTCGTTCACCATGGCGATGCTGTTCGGCGTCGTGTTCGGCACTTATTCGTCGATCTTTATCGCCGCGCCGCTGCTTATCCTGTTCAAGCTGCGGCCGCAGGCCACAGCGTCCGATGAGGAAAAGCCGGTGGGCGGCGGCAAAGCCATAGCTACCTGACGGCTTGCCTCAAAAGTGGCCAAGGGCATCGTCATCCGCGAGGCGCATTTCCCGGGCCGCGCACCGATCGAGGCTTACGGCAATGGCGGTTTCCGCTTTGCCGACATGTCGCATCGCGGCTCGCTGCTGTGCCTGCCTTCGGGCATCTATGGCTGGGAGCCGGCCGATCCGTTGGCGCTGACGGCAGCGGATTTCGCCAAGCTGTTCAACGAGGCCGCCAAGGTTGAGATCCTGTTGGTCGGCAGCGGCAAGGATCTGAGGCCATTGCCTGCCGCGCTGCGTACGGCGCTGAAAGAAGCGGGCATTTCCGCCGATCCGATGTCGACGGGGGCGGCGGTGCGGACCTATAATGTGCTGCTGGCGGAAGATCGCGCCGTGGCCGCAGCGCTCATCGCCGTCGACTGACGTGGCCGAAAACACCAAAGTCGTCATGGACACGGTGCGTGCCGCCGACCATGACCGCTATCTCAGTGTGCTCTATGCGCCCGAGAACAAGCGCGACGCGCTGTTTTCGCTCTATGCCTTCAATGCCGAAGTCGCCGGCATACGCGATCGCATCCACGAGGCGCTGCCGGGCGAGGTGCGGCTGCAATGGTGGCGAGACGTGATCGCCGCCGAAGAGGATCGGACTCAGATCGGCCATCCCGTGGCGGACGCGCTGAGGGCGGCGATTTCCGCCCACCGCCTGCCTAAGGCCGCCTTCGAGAACATGCTCGAAGCGCGCATCTTCGATCTCTATGACGATCCGATGCCGTCGCGCACCGATCTCGAAGGCTATTGCGGCGAGACTGCCGCAGCACTCATCCAGCTTGCGGCGATGGTGCTCGATTCGGTCCAAGCACCACGCTTTGCCGAACTTGCCGGCAGGGCAGGTTGTGCGCAAGCGATGACCGGTCTCCTGCTTCTGTTGCCGCTGCATCGCAAGCGGGGACAGTGCTTTGTCCCGGCCGATATTTTGGCGGCGGCGGGATCGTCGCCGCAAGAATTCGTTGCGGGCGACGGCGGGCCGGGCGCGGAACGCGCGGTCGCCGCGATGATCGCGCTGGCACGCGAGCATCTTTCCGCTTTCGAGCAGGGGGCGTTCGCTCTGCCGGTTTCACTGCGCCCGGCCTTTCTGCCGCTGGCTCTGACGCGCGCCTATCTCGACAAGATGGACGGCTCCCGCCATTCACCGCTTGATAGCGCGGTGCGGCTTTCGGCCTTGCGCCGGCATTGGCTCTTGTTCCGGCGCGCGACACGGGGCTGGCCGGTCGCATAGTTGGCTGCCGCGTAGCCAACCCGACCGTTATTCCGCAGCTTGCGCTGTTGCAGGCAGCCCCAGCCATTCGCGGCAGTCGGCCAGCGCGCGCGATGTCACCGCGTGCCGCTTGGCGACCGTCTTGTCCTTGCCGCGCAGCCGCTTGCCTTCGATCTTTGGCGCGTCCACCGGCGGGAACAGGCCGAAATTGACGTTCATCGGCTGGAAGGATCGCTTTCCCGGCTCGTCGTCGGAGACAATATGGCCACCAGTGATGTGGTTGAGCAGCGCGCCGAAAGCGGTGGTCAAGGGCGGCAGGGACGGCGCATGGCCAAGCCTTTCGGCGGCGGCGAAACGCCCGGCAAGCAAGCCGATGGCGGCGCTCTCGACATAACCCTCGCAGCCGGTGATCTGGCCGGCAAATCGCAGGCCGGGCCGCGACTTCAGCTGCAGCGAAGCGTCGAGCAGCGTCGGCGAATTGATGTAGGTGTTGCGGTGCAGGCCGCCGAGGCGGGCGAACTCGGCGTGTTCCAGCCCGGGGATGGTGCGGAATATGCGCACCTGCTCGGCGTGCTTCAGCTTGGTCTGGAAGCCGACCATGTTATAGAGCGTGCCCAGCGCATTGTCCTGGCGAAGCTGAACGACGGCATACGCCTTTACAGACGGATTATGCGCATTGGTCAGTCCCATCGGCTTCATCGGCCCGTAGCGCAATGTCTCGACGCCGCGCTCGGCCATCACCTCGATCGGCAGGCAGCCGTCGAAATAGGGCGTGCCTTCCCATTGCTTGAATTCGGTTTTCTGGCCGTCGACCAGCGCCTGTATGAAGGCAAGGTACTGCTCCTTGTCCATCGGGCAGTTGATGTAATCCTTGCCGGTGCCGCCGGGGCCGACCTTGTCGTAGCGCGACTGGAACCAGCAGATGTCCATGTCGATGGTGTCGAAATGGACGATCGGCGCGATGGCGTCGAAAAAGGCGAGCGCGTCGGCGCCGGTTGCTTCCGCGATCGACTGGGCGAGCGAAGGCGCTGTCAACGGTCCGGTGGCAACGATCGCCTGGTCCCAGTCCGCCGGCGGCAGGCCGGTCACTTCCTCGCGTCGGATGGTGATGAGCGGGTGGGCTTCGAGCTTCTTGGTGACCGCTTCGGAAAATCCGTCGCGGTCAACGGCAAGCGCACCGCCGGCCGGCACCTGATGCGCGTCGCCGGCGCTCATGATCAGCGAACCGGCCAGCCGCATTTCGGCGTGCAGCAGGCCGACGGCATTGGTTTGCGCATCGTCGGAGCGGAAGGAGTTGGAACAGACGAGCTCGGCCAGCCCGTCGGTCTTGTGCGCGTCGGTACCGCGGACGGGACGCATTTCATGCAGGACAACGGGAACGCCGGCTTCGGCCGCCTGCCAGGCGGCTTCGGAGCCGGCAAGTCCGCCGCCGATAACGTGAATGGGGTTCTTGTCCATGAGCGCCGAAATAGTCGCTTGGCGCAAGGATTGCAATTGCCACGCGGGAGAATGGCTGACGGGGGAAGCCGCCCCAAAACAACAACACCCGCCGGGGGAGGAGGTCCGGCGGGTGTCGTTTTGTTGGTCGATCCTCGGGAGGAGGTGAAGATCGACCGTATTCGTCATCGCCGGGGAGGAGGTCGGCTTTGACGAAATTCTTTTCGCCGTGTGAAAGGGCGCGAAACCCTTTTAGAAACAACCTGGAAACAACGCCCGCCGGGGGAGGAGGTCCGGCGGGCGCCGTTTTTGTGGTCAACCCTCGGGAGGAGGTGACGGCTGACCGTATCCGTCAGGGTCGGGGAGGAGGTCGACCCTGGCGAAATTCTTGTGGTTAGATCGCCTTGCGAGCGATCATCTTGATCTCGTCGCGGACGATGCCGAGATCGTTGAGCTGGCGGTTCGACAGGCGACCCAGCTCGGTAACCGTCTCGCGGTAGACGCGCCAGTTACGATAGTTGCGGATCAGGTTCATTGTCGTTCTCTTTTCAAAACTGGTTCGGACCATTTGCGGCCCGAAGGATTAGACCGACTTGCGGGCGACGTAGTGAATGTCGCTGCGGCTGATGCCGAGATCGGTCAGTTCACGGGTGCTCAGGCGGCTCAGCTCGGACACGGTGTCCCTATAGCGGCGCCAGTTGCGATAGTTGCGGATCAGGTTCATGGTAGTCTCGTTTCGTCTTTCTTTCGGATCATTCCGTCTTTGTGTGCACCGTGAAAATAGGTGGGGTCATATCGATTTAAAAGCGCTATTGGTGCATGGCAGCAATGCAATTTGTGCAATGCAACATTAACGCGCGTCCGGTTTTCCGCCCAGATCGGAAAAATGCCGTTAGGTCAAACGCTTGGCCGGACAAGCTAAAAGGACCGAGCAAAGGGGGAGGGGCATGGCGAGCTATTCGTCACGGGTCAGGTCGGATATCGCACGATGGCAACAGGCCGGCCTGATCGACGCGCCGACAGCCGTTGCGCTGACGCGAGACGTCGAGGCAAACGAACGCAAATCGCTGAGTTTCGGCTCGATCCTGGCGATGATGGCGGCGCTGCTGTTCGGCGCCGCTACCCTGATCTTCATCGCCGCCAACTGGGAAGTCATCCCGCGGTTGGTGCGGGTCGCGGCACTTTTTGCCGTTATCCTTGCCGGCTATGTCGGCGGGGCGGTGCTGAAGATGCGCGACCATGCGGCGATCGGCGAGGCGCTGTGGATCGTCGCGGCAGCAGCGTTCGGCGGATCGATCGCGCTGATCGGCCAGATGTATCATTTGTCGGGCGACGAGGCCTCGGCCTTGATCACCTGGGGCGCCGGCACGGCGCTGGCGGCGGTGGCGCTGCGCTCAAACCCGCTGACCGTCGCTGCCGTCGGCATCGCCGATGCCTGGCTGTTCCTGAGAGGGTTCGACTACTTCCGGCGCACGGAATTTCCGCATCTCTTCGTGGTCATGGCGCTAATTGTGTTCGCCGTTTCGTTCTGGACGCGCAGCCAGGCGGCGCGCCACCTGATCATCCTGTCGGTCCTTTTCTACCTCGTGCTGTTGGCCATGGAATACGACACGCTGCAAGTCGCCATCCCGCTCGTTGCCGCGTCGGTGCTGCTTTTTACCGCTGCGATCTTTGCTGCCGGGCCGGTCGAGAGGGTTTTGCAACTCGGCGGCAGGTTACCCTTGCACGCGCTGATCGGCTTTCTCACCGGCCTGGCGATGATTCAATTCGAACTGGCGGATGAAAGCAGCTACAATGGCGGCTTCGCCATTGCCTCGGCTGTTGCGCTGGCCGGCATCGTCGCGGCGATCGTGCTGGGCGGCCGCGAGAGCCGGGGACTGCGCTGGGTTGCCTATGCGGGCTTCGCCTTCGAACTCGCCATCATTTATGTGGTGATGCTGCAATCAATGCTGGACACGGCAGGCTTCTTGCTTGCGGCGGCGGTGCTTCTCGCCGTTCTTGCTTTCATTATCATCCGCATAGAAAAGCGCATGAACGCCTCGAACATGACAGGAGCGGCGGCATGATGACCGGCAAAAGACTGATCATCTCGGCGCTGGTCCTGGCGCTCGTCCAGATCGGCTTTCTGAGCTGGATCATCGCCGGACGCGCGGCGATCCTGCGCGATGGCAAGCAGGTCCTGCTCAGGGTCGAGCCGATCGATCCGCGCGATCTCTTGCGCGGTGACTACATTCTGCTCGGCTACGATATTTCGCGCATACCGGTGAAACTGATCGGCAACATTCCGGCCGGCAAGCTTTCCAGCGAGGAAACGTCGATCGTGGTCAGGCTGAAGCAGGGCGCCGATGGCTATTGGGGGCCGACCGCGGCTTGGTTCGGGCAAGCGCCGGCGCCGGCAGCATCCGGTGAAGCCGATATCGTCGGACACGTCTCCGAGGGCTGGGATATCAGCCAGGGAGCAACGACGATCGCGCCGGAGTACGGCATCGAGCGCTTCTATCTGCCGGAAGGCGAGGGGATAGCGATCCAGAACGACATGCGGGTGCGGCCGTTCGGCATCCGCGTGGCGATCGCGGCCAACGGCACGGCGCAGATCAAGGCGCTGGTCGACGGCGACAAGACACTGTTCGAGGAACCGCTTTATTAGATCGCGCTACTGCCTTGCCAATGACCCTCCTTCGCCAGGGCTTCGGAGGAGCTTCGAGTGGCCTGCCACCCGAAGCTCGAAGAGCGAAGGGATGGTGCGGATGAAGGGACTCGAACCCCCACGCCTTTCGGCACTGGAACCTAAATCCAGGGCGTCTACCAATTCCGCCACATCCGCATTGCCCGGCCAATCCCATGTAGCCATCATTCTGTCAATGTCAGAGCTCACATCGGTATCCTTGGCCGGAATGCAAAGATGGTTGAAAATCAGCGTCGCCTGTGACAAAAGGCGTGTCGAATGTGACGGGACGCGACGATCCGCTTCTGCAGAATGTGATAAGAAGTAGGAAAAACAAAGACTTATTCACATTTTGGAGCGTATTTCTGGAAGATTTGTGCCGCCTTGAGCGGACAGATCGCCAAGTCCCGCACCAAAAGCCATTCCCGGCAAGATCATACCGGCAGGCTGTAAGCGGCAGGGGCCGTTTGACGGCCTCATTGGTGGAAACAAAGGTTTTATGATGCAGGTCACCGAAACGCTCAACTCCGGTCTCAAGCGCGAGATCAAGATCACCGTGCCGGCTGGTGACATGGAAGCCAAGCTGATGGCGCGGCTCTCCGATGCCAGGAACAAGGTCCGCATCAACGGCTTCCGCCCCGGCAAGGTGCCGGTGCAGCATCTGCGCAAGGTCTACGGCAAATCGTTCATGGCCGAAGTGGTCAACGAGATCCTCAATGACTCGACCCGTTCGATCATCACTGGGCGCGGCGAAAAGGCTGCCATGCAGCCCGAAGTGATCATGACCGAGGACGAGAAGGAAGCCGAGAAGATCCTGGCAGGCGGTGCCGACTTCGAGTTCCGCCTGAACTATGAGGTCATTCCGCCGATCGAGATCAAGGATTTCTCCGACATCAAGGTGACGCGCCAGGTGTTCGACGTGCCGGATGAAGAGATCGACGAGCAGGTCAAGCGTGTCGCTGAATCTGCCCGCACTTACGAGCCGAAGACCGGCAAGGCCGCCGAGGGCGACCGCGTGACCATCGATTACGTCGGCAAGATCGACGGCGAAGCCTTCAACGGCGGCGCCGGCACCGATCAGCCGCTGGTGCTCGGCTCGAAGGAATTCATCCCCGGCTTCGAGGACCAGCTGGTCGGCAGCAAGGCCGGCGACGAGAAGCAGGTCACGGTTACCTTCCCGGAAAACTACCAGGCGGCGCATCTGGCCGGCAAGGAAGCCACTTTCGACGTGACCGTCAAGGAAGTGTCGAAGCCCGGCGAACTTGAGATCAACGACGAGATGGCCAAAAATCTCGGCCTGGAATCGCTGGAGCGCCTCCGCGAGGTGGTGCGCGGTCAGATCGAGAACCAGTTCGGCTCGATAACGCGCCAGAAAGTCAAGCGGCAGTTGCTCGACCAGCTCGACGCTGCCTACTCGTTCGAGGCGCCGTCCAAGCTCGTCGAGGCCGAGTTCAACAACATCTGGAACCAGGTCAATCGCGATCTCGAAGCTGCCGGGCGCACCTTTGCCGACGAAGAGACGACGGAAGAAGAAGCGCGTGCTGAATATATGCGGCTTGCCGAGCGCCGCGTGCGTCTCGGCCTGGTTCTCGCCGAAATCGGCGAGAAGGCCGGCGTCACGGTGACGGACGAGGAACTGCAGCGCGGCCTATTCGAGCAGGTGCGCCGCTATCCGGCAAACCAGCAGCAGGAAGCCTTCGAATTCTACCGCAACAATCCCGAAGCGCTGAACACGTTGCGCGCGCCGATGTTCGAAGAGAAGGTGGTCGACCATCTGCTCGGCCAGATTTCGGTCACCGATGTCAAGGTCAGCAAGGAAGAGCTGCTGGCCGACGACGAGGATACGGAGACAACCAAGGCCAAGCCGGCGAAGAAGGCGGCTGCGAAAAAAGCGGACGCAAAGAAGGCCGACGACGACGCCGAAGAGCCGAAGAAAAAGGCCGCGCCGAAGAAGAAGGCCGCCAAGGACGCTGAATAACGTTCCTGCTGAATTCCGAAAGGCCGCCTTCTCGAGGCGGCCTTTTTCGTTGTGGCGCAGACGCAACGGATTTCACGTATCTGGCGGTCGAGGTAGCGATACGAAGCTTTGATGATTATCTGCGCTGGGTTGCGAAATCGCAGCGGTTGTTGGAGGCATCGTTGAGACAGTTCTTCGGTATCGGAAGCGTGGCGGCGGCGTTCCTGCTTGCGTCGGTCTTCGGCATTGCCCAGGCTGATACGGTTCTCGATAACTGGCGGTTCGACAAGAGCAGCGATGGCCTTGTCACCGCCTCGCTTTACGCGACCAACAAGCTCATCACCGGCGGCGGCGCATTGAGCTACAGCCCGGTGTTGACGATCGCCTGCCGGACCGCCGGCGAACCGCGTTGGAGCGAATGGCTGCAGCTGAGCGACACCGTTTCCGCCAGCCGAACCATCGCCATGTCGGTGACTGTCGACCAATCCGCCAAGCTCAACGAAAGCTGGTCGGTCGGGCCGCACAGCAGGATGCTGGTCCGCGACGGTGCCGACGGCATCAGGCGACTGATTTCCGCGGACCGGCTGCTGCTGTCCTGGCGGTTCGGGCTGCTGTCGGGGCGCGGCAAAGCCGAGTTTGACCTCGCCGGAGTTGAAGAGGCGGTCGGCCGGATCGCCGCCACCTGCAACACCAAAATGCCTTGAGCGGATTGTCCGCATTAATCCATTGCATGATCGAACTCTACCTGCCGGCCGGGTTCCGTGGTATGTAGGTGCCGCAACTCCAAGCAGTGGATATCCGTTCTGCCATTCAAGAGCGCATGCCAGCGGACTAAATGTCGGCCTGCGCAGGTCAGCCAGGGCAAATTGGCGATCAGGGAGGAAATGCCATGCGTGCCATTGTGTTTTTTATCGTCATGTCCGTCGCGACCGTCGTTGCCGGCCCCTCGCGGGCACAGGATGCCGCGGCGGGTGAGAAGGTGTTTGCCAAATGCAAGGTCTGCCACGTCGCAGACAAGGACCAGAACAAGGTCGGTCCGTCGTTGAACGGCGTCATCGGCCGAACGGCCGGGACGCATCCGGGGTTCAGCTATTCCAAGGCGATGACCGAGGCCGGCAAGTCGGGCGTCAAATGGGACGAAGCCACGCTGACGACTTACCTTCGCGATCCAAAGGCGATGGTCAAAGGAACGAAGATGGCGTTTCCCGGCCTCAAGAAAGACGAGGACATCGCCAATGTCATTGCCTACCTGAAGCAATTCTCCAAATAGCGCGGCTCTTCCGCCGGATCTTGGTATCGCAAACAGGTCGAGGCATAGCCTCGGCCGCAATCTGCCGGCAGTGTCGGTGGGGAGGGCGGCTCGTTGCAAAAAAGACATTGGCCGGCTAGGCTGCCGTTCCCATCGGTGGTCGTCTGAATGTCGACTGAAGAAAGCCGTCTCAAGGATACCGGCATCCGCCTCTCGGAGGCGACGGCGGGTGATTTCATTGCGCTCTTGAAACCACGGGTCATGGCGCTAGCCGTGTTTACTGCCTTCGTCGGCCTGATGGTGGCGCCCGGCGTGATGAATCCAGTTATCGCCCTAATCGCCATCGGCGCAATCGCGGTTGGAGCGGGAGCCGCCGGCGCGCTCAATATGTGGTACGACGCAGACATAGACGCCTTGATGTCTCGGACGTCCAAGCGACCAATTCCGTCCGGTCGCGTCACGCCTGGCGAAGCTCTCGGCTTCGGTCTGGTGCTTTCCGCACTGTCGGTCATGACGCTCGGCGTGCTGGTGGGGTGGCTTGCCGCATCGTTGTTGGCGTTCACCATCTTTTTCTATGTCGTTATCTACACAATGTGGCTGAAGCGCTCGACGCCACAGAATATCGTCATAGGCGGCGCGGCAGGCGCCCTTCCTCCGGTAATCGGGTGGGCGGCCGCAACAGGCGCAATCGGCATTGAAAGTCTCATTCTGTTTCTTATTATTTTCCTCTGGACGCCGCCTCATTTCTGGGCGCTGGCCCTTTTCAAAGTCGGCGACTATGCCGCGGCGGGCATCCCGATGATGCCGAATGTGGCCGGCCAGCACTCGACCAGAAAACAAATCTTCGCCTATTCGCTGCTTTTGGCGCCAATCGGCGTGCTCCCTTGGGGCTTCGGCTTCGCGAGCGGATATTACGGCACTGCTTCAGCCGCGTTGGGTGCAGGTTTCATTTGGCAGGCCTGGAAGGTTCTCGTCGCCGACAAGGAGATGAAGCCGGCAAAGGCGCTGTTTGCGTATTCGATTGTCTATCTTTTCGCAATATTTGCGGCGTTGCTTGCCGACACCATTGTAATGCGAGTGATCGCTTCAGCCGGCTATTGACCCCGGCTCAAAAAATCACGTTGGCAGAGCACAAAATCCCACCAACAGCAGAATAACGACGCCAAGGCCGAGTATGAGAACTGTCCTTCCGTCCATGACCTTCACCTTCGACTAGAAGAGCATATCGAAGAACCACGTCCGTAGCTAGTCGGGCTACCCGGGACCTCCTACTCCCGGGCCTTCCTACAAAGCGCGACAAGTCCCCCGCATGAGAGTATATTGATCATGGTGCAGGTCGCGGTTTGCGTGGGCCAATCATGCAGAACGGCAGCACCGTAAAACGCGACCTTACCGGACCTGGTCTGGAGGAATGGTCATGGCAAGCTTTCACGTGATAGCAGGCGCCAGCGAGACGCTGGAACCTACGAGAATTCGAAAAATCGGTGTCTCCGATCTTTTTGATGCGCTCAGGCGTGGCGTCGATGATTTCATGGTCAAGCCGTCGCACATCGTATTTCTCTGCCTGATCTATCCGATTGCCGGAGTCGTGCTTGCTGTCTGGACATCAGGCAACAACACGCTGCCATTGCTGTTTCCGCTTGTGTCCGGCTTTGCGCTGATTGGTCCGTTCGCGGCGGTCGGCCTCTATGAGATCAGTCGGCGGCGGGAAGCCGGGCTCGACGCCTCGTGGAGACACGCCTTTGAGGTCAGGAGTTCTCCAGCGCTGCCGGCTATTGCAGCGGTCGGCGTCATGCTGCTTGCGATCTTCATCGCCTGGCTTTTGACGGCCCAGATATTTTACCAGACCCTGTTCGGCCCGGCGCCGCCGCAATCGCTGTCCAGCTTCATCAGTGAAATATTCGCCACGGGACGCGGCTGGACGCTCATCATCCTGGGGCACGCCATCGGCTTCGTGTTCGCCGCGGTTGTGTTGTGCACCACGGTCGTCGCATTCCCGTTGTTGCTCGACCGCGATGTCGGCGCCTACGAAGCCATCCACACCTCGGTGCGCGTTGTTCTAGCCAACCCGATCGTGATGGCGGTGTGGGGCCTTATTGTCGCCGTCGCCCTGATCATTGGATCGCTGCCAGTGTTCGCCGGGTTGGCAGTCGTGCTGCCGATCCTTGGTCATGCCACCTGGCATGTTTACCGGAAAGTTGTGGAATCGCCGCCGGCGACCAGACCATGAGCTGAAAAAATGCACTCTGCCCGCACCGGCGAAAGTGCCGGTGCGGGCAGAGTGAGGCAGAGCTTTCAATAGGCGGGGTGGCTGAAACGGGCTTGGCGCGCGTCCTTTGTCAGGTCGCGGAAATCTTTGCCGCTCACATGCACAAGCGTCTTGTGGTCGCCGCCCTCGAAATAGATTTCGGGAGCGTCGCCGAGGCTTTCATCGAGAACCACAGGCACATCATAGGCAGCGCCAATCGGCGGCACAGCGCCGACGTCGCAATCGCCGAACAACGAGACCACCTCGTCTTCGGAGGCAAGTCCAAGAGGCTTCTCCATGACATCCTGCAATGTCGCGAGTTCTATCCTGTGCGTGCTTGGAACCACGGCGAGCGCGTAGCCACGGTCGAGGTGAACGACCACCGATTTGGCCATTATGCTGCCGGGCACATGTGCCGCAATGGCGGATTGTCTGCTTGTCGCGGTGCGGTGATGCTCGACGGTGTCGTAGGAAATTCCTTTCCTATCGATGAAGTCCTTCAGTCTGTTTGCGATGGTCATCTTGGGCGCCCCTTGCTCGTGTTCGCGACGCATGTGGAAACGCCGGCATCGCCTGTCGTTTCCGATATCAACAGAAATGGACCAGCCGTGGATTGTTTCAAGGCTAAGCCTCAAGGACCGGACCGCGTGGATCCGGATTGCATGTCAGGGCCCGGCCCCGAAAAACGCCATTCGGGTGAGCAGCGTGTAGTCCGCTTCGAAGACCATCATCGTCACGAACACCAGCACCAGCACCGGCGGCAGGATGATCGCGTATGTCAGCGCCAGCCGTTCCCAGGCCATGTGCATGAAGATGGCGACGATCAGTCCGGCCTTGAGCATCATGAAGATCAGGATCAGCGACCATCTGAGATAGCCATGGAGACCGAAATAGTCGACCAGATAGGAGCAGGTGCTGAGGATGAACAGCCACGCCCACACCACCAGATAGAGCTTGATCGGGTGCTCCTGATGAACCTCCGCCGGGGTAACGCCGGTCGTCGTCGCATCATGCCTATGGGCGCTGTCCAGTGCGTGTTGTCCCAGGCCGTTTGCGGTTGCTTCAGCCATGTCCTGCCTCTCACCAAAGATAGAAAAATGCGAAAATGAACACCCAGACCAGGTCGACGAAATGCCAGTAGAGCCCCATGATTTCGACGTTCTCGTAGCGCCCCCTCCGGCTGGTGAAGAAGCCGGGCCGTCCGACGTCGAAATCCCCGCGCCAGACCTTTCGCGCCACGATGATCAGGAAGATCACCCCGATCGTCACATGCGTGCCGTGGAAGCCGGTAATCATGAAAAAGGATGCGCCGAACTGTGCAGCGCCCCAGGGATTGCCCCAAGGCCGCACGCCCTCGGTGATCAGCTTGGTCCATTCGAAGGCCTGCATGCCGACGAAGGTCGCGCCGAGTGCTGCGGTCAAGAGCATCAGGACTGCCGTCTTGCGGCGGTCGCGGCGGTAGCCGAAATTGACCGCCATGGCCATCGTTCCGCTGCTCGAGATCAGCACGAAGGTCATGATGGCGATAAGGATCAGCGGAATGTCGGAGCCGCCGATGCGCAGGGCGAAGACCTCGCTCGGATTGGGCCAAGGCACGCGTGTGGAAATACGTGCGGTCATGTAGGAGAGCAGGAAGCAGCCGAAGATGAACGTGTCGCTGAGCAGGAAGATCCACATCATGGCCTTCCCCCAGGACACGTTCTTGAACGCTCGCTGATCCGAGGACCAGTCGGCGGCGATGCCTTGCCAGCCCGCGGGCCGCGGCTCTGTTCGGCCGATGTGGGCCAGTGTCGTCTCTGCCATCCGCCCGTTCCTCCTAGGTCAGCAACCCTCGGCAAATGTCGATTAAAGTCGAAGCCCAGCCGGCCAGAAGCGCAAAGATGGCGAGCCAGACGAAAAGCAGGAAATGCCAGTACATGGCGCACAGCTCGACACTGAGGCGAAGCCGCTGCGGCTGCGCTCCGTTCCAGGCGCCGACGCTCGTTCTGCCCAGCCCGACCAGTCCTCCCAGTATATGTAGGCCGTGCATTCCCGTTAGCAGGTAGAAGAAGCTGTTGGCCGGATTGGATGCCAGAAAATAGCCGTCCGCACTCAGTTCCCGCCATGCCACAAGCTGTCCAATCAGGAAGACGAGCGCCGTGAGTCCAGCTGTGGCGAGGCCGAGCCTGACCATGTCCACTTGACCCTTGCGCGCCGCGAGCGAAGCGCACTGTATCGCAATGCTGCTCAAGACCAGTACGCCGGTGTTAAGCCAGAGCAGGGGCGGGATGGGCAGCGGCCGCCAATCCGACAGCGCCATGCGCATGAAGTAAGCACTGGTGAACAGCGCGAACAGGCAGCCCACGACGGCAAGGAAGACGCCGAGACCGATCTTTGCGGTCGGCAGCGCCGATCGGTGCAGAGCGACAAAGTCCCTGGCCATACCTTGCTCGAGCCAAGGCTTCGTCATTAGCCGCTGATGGGAAAGCCACCACCCAGCAATACCGGCGATCACGAGCAGGAAGACCAGGATTACGCTCATGCCGGCTCCCTGGAGGGCGCGAAGGAGCCCGGAACGTTTTGTGGTATGAAGTCCTCCTTGGCTCCCGGTACGCTGTAGTCATAGGCCCAGCGATAGACGATCGGCAGATCCTTGCCGAAATTGCCGTGGGCGGGCGGTGTTTGCGGCGTCTGCCACTCGAGCGTCGTTGCCCGCCACGGATTGCCGCCAGCCTCACGGCCATGGCGGATGCTCCAGATGAGATTGAACAGAAACACAATCTGGGCAAAACCGACCATAAAAGCCATGATGCTGATAAACGAGTTCAGGTGGTGGGCCGATTCCGTCATGATCGTCATGTCGGTCAATTCGTTGTAGCGCCGTGGCACGCCCATCAAGCCGAGATAGTGCATGGGAAAGAAAATCAGATAGGCGCCGAGGAAGGTGATCCAGAAGTGGAACCGGCCCAGTGTCTCGTTCAGCATCCGGCCGGTGACCTTTGGGTACCAGTGGTAGATCGCCCCGAAAATCACGAGGATCGGCGCGACCCCCATGACCATATGGAAATGGGCAACGACGAACATGGTGTCCGACAGCGGAACGTCGACAACGACATTGCCGAGAAACAAGCCGGTCAACCCGCCATTGACGAAGGTGACGATGAAGGCGAGGGCGAAAAGCATTGGAATGGTGAGGTGGATATCGCCGCGCCACAGCGTCAGCACCCAATTGTAGACCTTGATGGCGGTCGGAACGGCGATGATCAGTGTCGTGGTGGCGAAGAAGAAGCCGAAATAGGGATGCATGCCGCTGACATACATATGGTGCGCCCAGACTACGAAGCTCAACGCGCCGATGCCGACGATGGCCCAGACCATCATGCGGTAGCCGAAGATGTTCTTGCGCGCATGGGTGCTGATCAGGTCGGACACGATGCCGAAGGCCGGAAGCGCAACGATGTAGACCTCGGGGTGGCCGAAGAACCAGAACAGATGCTGGAACAGGATCGGGCTGCCGCCGCCGTGCTGCAACTGTTCGCCCATCTCAACGATCGCCGGCATGAAGAAGCTGGTGCCGAGCGCCCGGTCGAGAAGCATCATCACGCAGGCGACGAACAGCGCCGGGAAGGCGAGTAGCGCCATGACGGTGGCGGTGAAAATACCCCAGACAGTGAGCGGAAGGCGCATCAGCGTCATGCCGCGCGTGCGGCCCTGCAGCACCGTCACGACATAGTTCAGGCCGCCCATAGTAAACCCGATGATGAACAGGATCAGCGAGACGAGCATCAGGATGATGCCCCAGTCCTGGCCGCCGGGCGTACCGGTCATGATCGCCTGCGGCGGATAGAGCGTCCAGCCGGCACCCGTCGGTCCGCCGGGCGCGAAAAAGCTCGACACCAGAACCAGCACGGCCAGCAGATAGATCCAGTAGCTCAGCATGTTGACATAGGGAAAGACCATGTCGCGAGCGCCGACCATCAGCGGAATCAGGTAGTTGCCGAAGCCGCCCAGGAAGAGTGCGGTGAGCAGGTAGATCACCATGATCATGCCGTGCACGGTGATGAACTGGTAGTAGGCTTCCGGGGTGATGAAGTCGAATGTGCCGGGGAAGCCGAGTTGCAGCCGCATCAGCCAGGAAAGCACCAGCGCGACCATGCCGATCGCCGTCGCCGTCGCCGAATACTGGATGGCGATGACCTTGGCGTCCTGCGAGAAAACGTATTTCGTCCACCAGCTGTGCGGATGGTAGAGTTCCATTTCCGCGACTTCGGCCGGCGGTACCGCATCTGCAGGTGTGATATCGACCATATGAACACCTCCGTGCCCTTTTCGGCCAGCCCGACAGTTCGGGCTTGCCGCACTATTTTCAATCCCGACGGCGCACCGTCGTTTCGGTTTCCTACTCTGCCGAGCCCATCTGTTGGGGCGCGGACAGCTGCGCAAAAGTCTGCTGCTGGCCAAGCCACGCCAGATAGTCTTCCTGCGTATCGACCATGACCACGCCATGCATCATCGGATGTCCCTGGCCGCAGAGTTCGGCACACAGGACCTGGAAGGTTCCGGTCTTGGTCGGAGTGAACCAGAAATAGGTGACCGAGCCCGGGATCATGTCCATCTTGGCGCGGAATTCCGGCACGTAGAAATCGTGCAGCACATCGATCGAGCGGAGCAGCATCTTGACCGGTTTGCCAACCGGGAGGTGCAGGTCGGCCGCTTCCACTACGACATCGTCCTGGCCGTTGGCATCGGTGGCGATGACGCCGAGTGGATTTTCAGCGTTGACGTCGCGAGTGTCGGATGTGCCGAGCTTGCCGTCCTTGCCGGGCAGGCGGAAACTCCATTGCCACTGCTGGCCGACGACTTCGACCTCGGTTGCGTCGCTTGGAACGTTAACGAACCGGCTCCAGACGAACAGGCCAGGAACGAGCAAAGCCGTGACGCCAACCGCGGTGACGACCGTCAGCCAGGATTCGAGCCGCCTGTTCTCAGGTTCATATGCCGCCTGATTGCCTTCCCGATGACGGAAGCGGAAGACGCAATAGGCCATGAAAAGAACCACGGCGGCGAAGACGACGCCGGTGATCCAGAAAGTTATGATGATGGTGTTGTCGATATAGTCCCAGTTCGAGGCAATCGGCGTCCACCACCATGGGCTCAGGAAGTGGAACAACACCGAGCCCACGACTATCAGAACGAGTACAAGCGCAACGGCCATGTCCCGGTTCCTCCCGGTATTCCAAGCAGCGCAAGCCGTCCCGGGAAATACCAAGTGCATCATAACTTGATTTGCGATGAAAATTCTAGAGCCGGCTGTGGGAAGGGCAAAAATACCATTTCGCGGCGCTGGCGGTCCTTCGGTCGGCGGTGACAGCGGCAGGCAATGGCGAGCACACCGAATGCGCTTGGCAGAACCACGGAACGGCGATCGTCGGGGATCCCTTCCACCTGCTCGACCGACAGCTCGACGAAGGGAGCGGGCCACTTTATTGGCCGGCAGATGTCATCCGCCAAACTGTGTTGCCGACATCGTCGGCTATGAGCAGGGCCCCGGTTTTGTCGACAGCCAGGCCGACAGGCCGGCCGCGCGCCTTGTTGTCCTTGTCCAGGAAGTCGGTCACCACGTCGGTAGCGACGCCGCTAGGATGGCCGCCGCTGAATGGTACGAACACCACCTTGTAGCCATTGAAGCGCGTGCGGTTCCAGCTGCCGTGTTCGCCAACGAAAGCGCCGCCGCGATATGCCTCGGGGAGGCTGTTTGCCGTATAGAAGGCCAGTCCCAGAGGGGCGACGTGGGAACTCAGCGCATAGTCCGGAACGATCGCTTTCGCGACCAGGTCCGGACGCTGGGGCATGACGCGGGGATCGAGATGCTGGCCATAATAGCTGTATGGCCATCCGTAGAAGCCGCCATCCTTTACCGACGTCAGATAATCCGGCACGAGATTGGGGCCGAGCTCGTCGCGCTCATTGATCACTGCCCAGAGCGCCCCGGTCTGCGGCTCCCAGCTCAGGCCGTTTGGATTGCGCAAACCGCTGGCGAAAATGCGCGACTGGCCGGTGGCCCGGTCCACCTGCCAGATGGCGGCGCGGTTCTTCTCGGCCTCGATGCCGTTTTCGGCGACGTTGCTGTTCGAGCCGATGCCGACATAGAGCAGCGAGCCGTCGGGGCTTGCCACCAGGCTCTTCGTCCAATGGTGGTCGATCGGGCCGCCGGGCAGGGCGGTTAGCGGCGTTCCGGGCGCGGTGATCTTTGTGTCACCAGTGTTGTAGGGATAGCGGACCATGGAATCGGTATTGGCGACGTAGAGATCGCTTCCCACCAGCGCCACGCCGAAGGGCGAGTTGAGGTGGTCGAGGAATACGCTGGTCAGCTCCGGCTTGCCATCGCCGTCGGCGTCGCGCAGCAGCGTAATGCGGTTGCTCGGGCCGCTGTCGCCGCCCGAGGTGACCCAGGACTCGATCCAGCCCATCACCAAATCCTTGGGCCGTTTGATCGGTTCGCGGCCAGGCGCCTTGGACTCAACCACCAGGACATCGCCGTTGGGCAGCACATAAAGCGACCGCGGATGCTGCAAGCCGTTGACAAAGGCCTGGATCTGCAGCCCCTGCGCGACTGTCGGCTTTTCGTCGTTCTTCCATCCGACCACGGAAGCGAGATGCATGGGCGGGAAGAAATATTGGACCGGCTCCGGCAGTTTTGGATTCGGCCCTATCTGACTGCTGGGGTCCGGGTCGTTGCCGCTGCACGCTGCAAGAGTGATCGCCGCAGTGCAAATGAGCACGGACACCGTGATGCGCCTGGTCTGACTGATGGAGCTTGCTGCGCGTATCAATCCGCCACTCCGACGTGATGCCGGTAAACCATGGACCAGCCCAGCCAACCGGTGAAGATAAGGATGAGCACGACAACCGCCGAGAGGATCAAGCCGGTGGGAACGATGGAGGTCCATGCATCGCGAGTGTGCACGAGCATGTTGATGATGGACAACGCCAGCGCCAGCAGATTGCCGAGCACGTGCGGCCAGGCGGGGGGCTGTGCCCTTACCAGCGGATTGGCCAGGAAATCGATCAGCCCCGCGATCGCTGCAAGGCAGCCCATGATCACGCCGACGGTAACCAGCCAAGCGGAGAAGTCAGCCCACATCATCTCCGCTGTTCGCCAGTAGGCCAGATCCGTCAGCAGGGTGCCGACGAAGCAGGCGATCGGAAACGGCACCAGCATCGGATGAATAGGATGTCCTGCAATCCTGGCCGTCGAACGCGGATTGTCACCGACCATGATGCGCCATCCTTCTTGGTTCTCGTCCAGACAACCGCCTACCCGGCCTCCGGCGGCTGTTGCCGAGAGGCCGGCAGACGACCGATCGATTTGTCAGGCCCAAAAAGGGCGCTGGCTGGCTGCGCCTGCTAGGCGGCCGACTGGGTCGGCGGGTTCTGGTACATCATCCAGAGCTCGATAGCCGCAAGCACGGCGACCAGAATGCCGATCACGACATGCACGGTCATTGCCGTGGTCGCCTGGAATCCAAGCACCCAGGGCGATACGAGAACCCACAGTCCGACGACCAGGTTTACCCACTCTTCCCACACGGCAAATGCTGCGAGGGCGGCAACCGACAGCACGACGATCAAGATTCCGCTGCCGAGGGCGTTCTGCGTCTGCGGGCCTGCCGCAAACGTGAAGATCCAGGGAGAGAAGAACAGAATTGCCCCAAGGATCAGGTTGGCTACGTCACAGAGCCTGGCGTTTGTCCACTGGTTCATGGCATCCTCCATAGGGAGCGTTTATGGCTCCCGAGTTCGGCAAGGTGGTGCCTGAGTTCGGCGAGATGCGCCCGAAGCCGCTCACTCCGTGTCACGGTAGTGCCCTGCCCAGCTGGAATTCCGCATCTGGCGGTACTCCAGCCAAATCCGGCTATCTAACTGAATTCCGGGCTTTATGTTCCATTCGGCACCGGCACGCCTGGATCACTTGGTGGTGATCGAGCGATCCAAAGCTGCCTGTCAGGGGGCGGCGGGGCGGCGGCGCGTAGCTCATTCTGTCTTTTTATCGAGCCGGTGAAACATTTCTTATGGATCGCAGTTCTTGGATCCAGAGGAGTTGAATAAGGGCAACCTGCTTGCACGGGAGGAGCACGGACGGCACAACTATAAATACGCTCTGCATAGAATACTTCGCAGCGAGAAGCTCTCGCTTGTCTTGGTTGCCGCCGAAGCTTGTTTGAAAGACGGCGGTCGCCGCCGAAAAGATTTTCTAAATGAAAATAGCCCAGATCGCGCCGCTAACCGAATCCGTGCCGCCCCGAACCTACGGTGGAACCGAGCGAATTGTTTCGTATCTGACCGAAGAACTTGTCCGACAGGGCCACGAGGTGACGTTGTTCGCCAGCGCCGATTCTCGTACCTCAGCCGAGCTGGTGCCGTGTTGCGACGTCGCGCTGCGCCTGAATCCCAGGGTCCAGGACGGTGGTCCGCACCACGTTATGATGCTTGAACGGGTGCGCCGGCGAGCCGATGAATTCGACGTTTTGCATTTCCACGTCGATGTTCTGCACTTCCCCATCATTCGGGATTTTGCCAGGCGAACGGTTACCACGCTTCACGGCAGGCTCGACCTGCCCGATCTGGCGCAGCTTTATGCTATGTTCGACGACGTTCCCCTGGTCTCGATTTCCTTCGACCAGCGCCGGCCCGTGCCGCCAGTCAATTGGATTGGAACCGTGCATCATGGCCTGCCCCGCGATCTTCTGCCATTCCACCCGAACACCTCTGGCTATCTTGCGTTTCTCGGTCGCATCTCGCCGGAAAAGGGGCCGGAAGCGGCCATAGAGATAGCAGCGCGGGCCGGGTTTCCCCTGAAGATCGCCGCCAAGATCGACAAGGTGGACCAGTCGTTCTGGAAGGAAAGGGTCGGGCCGCAAGTGCTGCGGCATTCGAACGTGGAGTTCATTGGCGAAATCGATGAGCGGCAAAAGGCGGATTTTCTGGGCAATGCGAAAGCGCTTTTGTTCCCAATCGACTGGCCGGAACCCTTCGGGCTCGTAACGATCGAAGCAATGGCCTGCGGTACGCCGGTGGTTGCGTTCCGGCGTGGCGCCGTCCCGGAGATCATCGATGACGGTGTGTCCGGATGGATCGTGGATACCGTCGAGGAAGCTGTGGGCGCGCTCCAGCGGATAGACAGCCTCGATCGCGCACGAGTGCGGCAGACGTTCGAGAAGCGGTTCACGGTCGAGCGCATGTGCAGCGATTATGTGGCACTCTACCGAGCACTCACGAACGGCACGGCGGGCGCAGGTGCCCCCACAAACGAACTCTCCCGAAATGTCGCGATGGTGGCTGTGCCGGGCTGAGGAACCGACAATCCACATGCAGACCACGAGGATGGCGTCAGGTGCGCCTGCAGGGTCTTATTGCCAAGCGCGGCGACTGCGCCAGAAGCCTTTGATCTGCGGCAAGCGTTCCAGAAGCTATGGTGTCCGCGAACGGTGGCAAACTGCCGCCCGGTCCGGATTGACGCGCGATACGTTCGCTGCAAAGGTAGTTTAACGACTTGTTTACCATGCGTCAGTCAGGGGTGGGGGGAATTTGGAACGGTTTTTGGGTGCGAACCGCCTTAATTGGGATGATCGGGCCGAACTGCACTCGACCGACACAACGGGCAGCTACCACATCGAGAATGTGCTGGCCGGCGGATCCAATCTCTACGAGCTGGAAACGCGCGAGGTCGGCGATATTGCCGGCAAGGATATCGTCCACCTGCAGTGTCACATCGGCCTCGACACGATCAGCCTGAAGAATCTCGGCGCAGGCAGTGTGACGGGGCTCGACTTTTCACCGGCGGCGATCGCGGCGGCGCGGGATTTTGCTGCGAAGGCAGGCACCGACGTGCGCTTCGTGGAAGCGCCACTGTTCGAAGCGGTGGAAGCGCTCGGTCGGACCTTTGACATCGCTTACGTTACATGGGGCTCGGTAAACTGGCTGGACGACGTTTTCCGTTGGGCGCGGGTGGTTGCCGACCTCCTGAGACCCGGCGGCCGTCTCTACATGGCCGAGGGCCATCCATTGATGTTTCAGTGCGATCGAAAGGCCGCGGCCCTGGAATTGAAGCACGACTGGCGAACGCCGATAGCTCGACCGCTCGCCTGGAACGAGGAACTGACCTACACCGGCGATGACCGCATCCTGAAGCATCCTCGCTATTATGAATGGATCCACCCGATCAGTGACGTGGTGAATGCGCTGATTTCAGCTGGTCTGACGCTCGATTTTCTCAATGAGCATGACACTGTTTCGTGGCAGCACTTTTCATTTGCCGTGCGGGCCGGCAAGGATATGTACGGCCTGCCAGAGAACTCTCCCAAGATACCGATGGCCTATTCCATTGGCGCGACGAAGCGCAGCATCGGCAAGATACCATACCTTGTGTCTCCCAAGGCGATCGAGGGGCACTAGTCCAGGTCGACGCTCCTGAGTACTCGGGTCGGAGCGTCGAAGTTTGCAATCGCTCGCGCTCCTCGATCTTCCGAAGGATCGCCGGCGCCAGCGCATCTCAACTCAATCAGTGGGACCATGTCAGTGGAAGTCGGCAGCTGGCTCCAACCGCTCGGGCCTGCAGCATCAGCAACGGGTCGGAAAGCGCAAAGCTCTAAGGAGCGTGAAGGTGACATTAAACATTGAAAGCTAATGTTTCCTCATCGGGTCGACCCGGGAACCTGAAATGGCACTTGAGGAATCGCCTATTGGCTTTTTTCCGCGCTAAGTTCGGCGGCATCAAGGAGGTCGTCTTTTCGTCGGCAAATATTCCGGCGGCGATCGCGCTTGTCGTCATACTTATCAGCGCCGCGTTCGCGGAGCACCAGAACAAAGTCGTCTCGGACCAGGCCGTCCGTGCGGACGTGTTGACCAAGGTCAATCTCATCCGCGCCAAGCTCGAAGGCAATATCAACGGAAACCTTCAACTCGTGCGTGGATTGGTCGCCGCCGTCGTGACCGAGCCTTATATGGGACAGCAACGCTTCGCCTCGCTGGCGAGCAATCTATTTGGCGCCGACTCGCAATTGAACAATATTGCCGGCGCGCCCGATCTGGTCGTTTCCCTGATGTACCCGATGGAGGGTAATGAGCAGGCGATGGGCCTGGACTACCGCAAGAACGAGCGGCAGCGTGCGGCTGCGCTGAGGGCGCGAGATGAACGCAAGCTGGTGCTTGCCGGTCCCGTCGAGCTGAAGCAGGGGGGACAAGGCTTCATCGGCCGCTTTCCGGTTTTCGTGCCCAGCGCGGGCAACACGGAAAGGTTCTGGGGCATTATTTCAGCCGTTGTCGACGTGCAGCGCCTTTACAAAGCGAGCGGCATGCTTGACGACGATCTCGGGATCGACGTAGCGCTGATCGGCAGGGACGCCCTCGGTCACCGAGGTGGTCAATTCTACGGCAATGAGGAGATCAGCAAAAGCGATCCGGTGACGGCTGACGTTTTGCTTCCTTCCGGCTCGTGGCAGCTCGCTGCCATTCCCAAGAACGGCTGGCCTTCGACGCCAAGTAACGCATGGTTGTTGCGCGCGATCATGGCGACGGCCGGGGCCTTGGTTGTGTTCCCTTTCCTGGTCACTGGTCGTCTGATAGGCGAAAGACAGCGCAATTATGCGGAATTGCGCCGATTGTCACGACGCCTCGAACTCGCTCTGGAAGCTTCGGCTATCGGGGTTTGGGAACACGATCTCGCGACCAACGAGCTTACATGGGATGAACGCGTCAATGAAATATATGGCAAACCAGCGGGGGAGCACCGGGGCTACACAGACTGGGCGGGAGCGATCCATCCAGATGATCTGGCTGGCGCCAACGCAGATTTCGATACGGCGGTGGCCAGCGGACGACCATATTTGTCGGAGTACCGGATTGTGCGCCCGAATGGCGAGGTCCGTCATGTCCGGTCCAAGGCGATCCTTTACCGGGCCACAAACGACACCCCAAAAATGATCGGCGCGGAATGGGACGTGACTGCCGACGTCCTGCTGAACAAGGATCTGGTTCGCGCAAAACAGCTGTCGGAGTCGAAAAATGCAGAACTCGAGTCGGCCAAGGCGCGCATAGAGCACATTGCGCTTCATGACTCGCTGACCGGCTTGCCCAACCGGCGTTACCTCGACCAGGTACTGGAAGACTACGCGGCAAACGCCAGGCGCTCAGGCGGGCGTGCGGCACTGCTTCACATCGATCTGGATCGGTTCAAGCACATCAACGATACGCTGGGCCACGCCGCCGGTGACGCGATGCTGGTTCACGCGTCGACAGTCCTCAGATCGAAGGTCGGCGACGAAGGATTCGTCGCCCGCATTGGAGGAGACGAATTCATCGTTCTGTGCGTGGTACGCGACGATACCAAGCAACTGGCGCTGCTTGCCGATCGGGTCATCAGCCAGATGCGCGAGCCCGTCTATTATCAGGGCCACCGGTGCCGTTTTGGCGTCAGCGTGGGTATAGCTGTCGACAACGGAAAAGATGTCGAAGCCAAACACCTGCTGGTGAACGCAGATATCGCGCTTTACCGAGCAAAGAGCCGAGGGCGCAATCGATACGAATTCTTCACTGACGCGATGCAAAGCGAAATCGTCGATACAAAACGGATTGCCGACGAAATTCTCGGCGGCCTCGAGCGCAACGAGTTCATCCCGTTCTACCAGCCCCAATTTGACGCAAAGACGCTCGAAATCGTTGGGGTTGAGGCGCTGGCGAGGTGGCAACATCCAGTAAAGGGTATTTTGGCGCCCGACATCTTCCTGAGGATTGCGGAAGAACTGAACGTCGTCTCGATCATCGACCAAGCCATATTGAAGCAATCGCTTTCGGATTTCGAAGAGTGGTCCGCTGCAAAACTTAACATTCCACGGGTATCGGTCAATGTCTCGGCGAGGCGCCTTCAAGACGAGGAGCTTATCAAGAGCCTGCGAGAACAAGATATCAAGAAAGGAACAGTTTCGTTCGAGCTTGTTGAGTCGATTTTCCTGGACGAGAACGACGATCTCGTCACGTGGAACATCGAGCAAATAAAAGAACTGGGGATTGACGTCGAAATAGACGATTTTGGTACCGGTTACGCTTCGATGGTCAGTTTGCTGAAGTTGCAGCCGCGCCGACTGAAGATAGATCGGCAGCTGGTCACCCCAATCGTCAAATCGCCGCAGAGAAGGCAGGTTGTCTCGTCGATCATCGAAATCGGCAAATCGCTGGGTATCGAGGTCGTGGCGGAAGGCGTCGAGACGATGCAGCACGCACGGCTACTCAAGGGCCTGGGCTGCGACATATTGCAGGGTTATGCCTTCGGCCACCCGTTCGACTCCGAGGGACTTAAGACATTTGTCCGATCGCGGCGCCTGCGCACGGCCAGCTGAGCCTCGGCGCCAGAATTTATCGAGCGACCGCCTTGACGTTGCGGTACATAGGCGCATAGCGGACAAAGCTGAAAACAACGCCAAACCTCAGATCAGCAGCAGGCCCTTCATGCTGGAGTGGCCTTTCCTGCCGATGATGATGTGGTCGTGAACGGCAATGCCAAGCGGTTTGGCCGTCTCTATGATCAGCTTGGTCATCTCGATGTCGGCGCGCGACGGCGTCGGGTCTCCCGACGGATGATTATGCGCCAGAATGATCGCCGTGGCAGAGAGCTCCAGGGCGCGCCTGACCACCTCGCGCGGATAGACCGGTGTGTGGTCGACGGTGCCGACCTGCTGCACTTCGTCGGCGATCAGCGCGTTTTTCTTGTCGAGGAACAGGATGCGGAACTGCTCGCGCTCCTCGAAGGCCATCACCGACCGGCAGTATTCGAGAACCTGCGTCCAGGTCGACAACAGCTCGCGGCCGGCGATCTCGCCGCGCGCCATGCGTTGCGCCGTTGCCGCAACCACCTTGAGGTCGAGCGCCACCGCCGGGCCGATGCCCTTCACTTCCTGCAGGCGCTCGACGGGCGCGCCGAGGACCTCGGCCAATGTACCGAAGCGTGCCAGCAAGGCCTTGGCGACTGGCTTGGTGTCGGCGCGCGGGATCAGCCGGAACAATAGAAGCTCGAGCAGTTCGTAGTCGGGGAGGGTGTTGGGACTGGCGGCGAAGCGCTCGCGCAAGCGGTCGCGATGACCGAGATAATGCGGCTTGTCGGCGGCCACGGCCTTCGCGGGCGATCGCACCGGCCTTTCGGGAAAGAAGGCCCGCTCGTCGTCGTCACCGTTCATGGCTGCCCCACCCAGCATTTGCCGGGCACGGTAACGCCCCGATCTGCCAGACACTAGGCCCGCAGGCCGGGGCGGTCGAGGTTTTTTGGCGACAGCGTGAAGATCTCGCAGCCGGTCTCGGTGACGCCGATCGTGTGTTCGTACTGCGCCGACAGCGAACGGTCGCGCGTCACCGCGGTCCAGCCGTCCGACAGCACTTTCACATGCGGCCGGCCGAGATTGATCATTGGCTCGACGGTGAAGATCATGCCCGGCCGCATCTCGACGCCTTCGCTGGCGCTGCCGTAATGCAGGATATTCGGCGCGTCGTGAAACAGCCGGCCGACGCCGTGGCCGCAGAAATCGCGCACCACCGAGCAACGCTCGGCTTCGGCATAGGTCTGGATGGCGGCGCCGATGGCGCCGGTGCGGGCGCCCGGCTTGATTGCCGCGATGCCGCGCATCAGGCACTCATACGTGACTTCGAGCAGCCGCTCCGCGGCACGCTTGATCGTGCCCACCGGATACATGCGCGAGGAGTCGCCATGCCAGCCGTCGAGTATATAGGTGACGTCGATATTGACGATATCGCCATCCTTCAACGGCTTGCTGTCGGGTATGCCGTGACAGACGACGTGGTTGATCGAGGTGCAGGATGATTTCGTGTAGCCGCGGTAGTTGAGTGTCGCCGGAAGCGCGCCATGGTCCATGCCGAACTCGAAGACGAAGCGATCGATCGCTTCGGTGGTGACGCCGGGCGCCACCATCGATACCAGTTCGTCGAGGCAGCGCGCGGTGAGATCGCAAGCCTTGCGCATGCCGATAAAGCCTTCCTCGTCGTAAAGACGGATCTGGCCGGTGTTTCTGAGCGGTGCCGTGGCGGCGTCGAGATAGGTGACCATTTTTATCCGTCTTGCAGGGATGCGAGGGCTGGATGAGCCCCCGCCAGAGAAATCTCCCCAGATTTGGCACTGGAAGGCGCAAGGTTCAAGGACGAACTGCCGGCGACGGTCGAGGACCTGCGATATTCACGCCAGGGGGCGTCCTCCTTTGCCTGTAGCGGCCTAATGCTTCCGCCGGGTTCATTGGCTACCGCAGTGACGACACATTTCTAGGCGAGAAGTCGGCCCAAGCATGAAGCCGCCACGGCAACTTTTTGCCGAACGATGTTGCTGCGGGGGTGTCGGTTCGGGAGAGGTCGAATGGACAGACTGCAATTTGCGGTGCCGGTGCGTATCGCGCCTGTGCCCGGCCAGCCGGTCGAGGAAATCTACAGTGTCGAGCAGGCGCTCGATTTGCTGCAAACGTGGCCGGTTCGCCGGAAGGGGCCAACCTACCAAGCCGCGTTCAATGCCTGTTTTGGCGCCACGGTGGACATCGTCGAGACCGAAGACGCATGGCGGGCCTTCATGGCCTTTTGCCGGGTGAGCGGCTTGCTTGCCAGGGACATGATGGTTCCTCCGCGCAAGCGCGGCGGCGAGGCGAGGGGGCTGAGGGCGTAGGGAGCCGTCGACACGATCCGCAGTCTGTCTTCGCCCCTTTGCTGACACCCCCTCAGAGTGGGTAGGGTCCAGCCACGCTTGCCAGCATCACGCTGGCGATAGACATATGCCAAGTTGAAATTGCTGGTACGCCCAAGGGGAATCGAACCCCTGTTACCGCCGTGAAAGGGCGGTGTCCTGACCGCTAGACGATGGGCGCGCTCAGATGTGAGCGCTTATAGTTGCGTCGCGACAAACCGGCAACCCGTCTGCCGCCGGCTGCGACAACTTTTTTCCTTTGGCTCCAAACCGCGTCTTTCCGACAGCCAAGCTGGTTTTGCGGCATGATGTAGCGTCGCCGAGCGAACTTCGCAGTGGCCGAAGAACCTCGCCCTAACCGCGCCTGCGGCAACGCCAGTTCCAGTCGCGCTCGGGGCCGACATCGACATGGACGGATTCGGTGTGGCAGTAGGTGCCGACGCCGCCGCGGCCCGGCATGGTGCGGATGTAGCTTGCCAGTTCCCACTTCGAGACGCCGGGAACCTGGATGTCGGCGGCGGCGCAGTACATGTGCAGCGAATTCTTGGCGCCGTTGGCGCGGCGGTTGCGGGCCGGATCGCGATAGCCGGAGGTGACCGTCATCTTGCGGCCGTAGTGGCCTTCGATCGTCTTCAGCACGCGAACCAGCGACGGCTTCAAGCAGGCGACATCGACGCTTTCGTTCTGTTTCAGGAGGCCGTTGGGCGCCAGCCGGGCAAGGCCGGCGGCGGAGGCGACCTGGTAGGCGCCACCCGAACCTTCGTCTTCGTTGAGATCGACGTCGCTCTCATCGTCGAGGCCGGATTTGCGCTTGATCTCGAACAGCGCCGTCTGGCGCACGCCCGGCAGCGCATCGGCCGTGAAATGGCTGGTATCGCCGGTCGACACCAGCTGCACCGGCTTTTCTGCCGAATTGGCCGAGGCCAGGGTAACGGTGGGTTTTGCCGCAGGCGTCGCCTTGGCCTGCACGACCGCTGCCTGCCCGCCCGATCTGCTGTTGGCCGGCGATGCTGCCGAAGCGGGGGTGGCGCTGAACAGCGAGGCCAGGAAGTTTTTCTTCGGTGCGTAGGCCTGTGGCTGCGGCATCTCGCCGGCGGTTACATAGACCGGGTTGTTCGTCGCCGCCGCGGCGGCCTTGGCGTCGGGCTTCGATGCATCAGCACTGTTCTGTGCCACGGCCTGTTCGGCCGTCTGGGCGTTTGGTTGCAGCGGCTGCGGCGTGTGTCCCGCGATCGTCTCGGCTGCCGTTGGAACGGCGATCGGGAAGCCGGCATCGGGCTTGGCCCCTGGCTTGGCTATTGGCACATAGGCGACTTGCTCGGGAAGGTTGGCGTCACCGTCGGCATTCATCGTCATTTGTGCGGTTGTCATCTGCGACGATGATGCGGCCGTACTGGCCTGGGGCGTACCGGCGGCCGTGCTGATTTCGGTAGCCGAGGTATTGTAGCCTGGCATGCCGACCGACATGGTCGGGTCGCCGGCCGAGGTGCAGGACGCCAGGAGCATCGAGAAAAGCGCCGCCACAATGGCGCGGCTTTCTCCCTTCGCGAGGCGCGATCCTGCTGATCTCAAAACAAAATTCCCCCTCGATATCCGACCGGTTCGTCATTGGCGCGGCGCCGAAACGTCTCGTCGAAATGACCCTTGTTCCCCGAACCGGAAACGAGACCTGTGTCAAATCTGCAAGCCTCAAAGTAATTTGGCGGCTAGAGGATGAATCAAGGCTGCTCAGGGTTGACGGCACCATTTCGCCCGCTTTTGGCGGCGCGTCAACTCACCACACATTACAGATGGTTACACGCGCACCTTGACATAGGTGCCGGGGGCTTCGCCTAGAACTTGCATATGCTCGCCCGGTTTGCGGGCCGGTACGCGGGTATTGTCCTTGGCTTCGATCCAGCGTTGCCAGTGCGGCCACCAGGAACCGGGGTGGGCTGTGGCCCCGGCGAGCCATTTGTCAAAGTCGCCGGCCGGCTTGCCGCCGGTCCAGTATTGATATTTCTGCGCCGCCGGCGGATTGACGACCCCGGCGATGTGGCCGGAGCCGGCCATGACGTAGTCGACCTCGCCGCCGAAATATTTCGAGCCGAGGAATACCGATAGCGCCGGCGCGATGTGGTCCTCCTTAGAGGCGAGGTTGTAGACCGGAATGGTAACGTCCTTCAGCGAAACCGTGCGGCCCGCCAGTTCCATCATGCCTTGCGAGAGCCTGTTCTCGAGATAGCAATTGCGCAAATAGAAGGAATGGTTGGCAGCGCCCATGCGGGTCGAATCGGCATTCCAGTAGAGCAGGTCGAAGGGCAGGGGATCCTTGCCGCGCATGTAGTTGTTGACGACATAGGGCCAGATCAGGTCGCCCGAGCGCAGCATGTTGAAGGCAGTCGCCATCTTGGTGCCGTCGAGATAGCCTTTCTCGTTCATCGCCTTCTCGACGGCCGCGACCTGCTCCTCGTCGACGAACACTTTTAGATCGCCGGCATAGGTGAAATCGACCTGGGTCGTGAAGAAGGTGGCGGATTTGATGCGGTGGTCGCCTTCCTGCGCCATCAGCGCCAGGGCCGCCGCCAGAAGCGTGCCGCCGACGCAATAGCCGATGGCGTTGACCTGCCTTTCGCCGGTTGCCTTCTCGATCGTGTCGAGGCCGTATTGCAGGCCCTCCCTGATATAGGCCTCCCAACTCTTGGCGCCGTGCCGCTCGTCCGGGTTGATCCAGGAGATTACGAACACGGTGTGGCCTTGCTCGACCGCCCAGCGAATGAAGGATTTTTGCGGGTTGAGATCGAGGATGTAGTATTTGTTGATCCATGGCGGGCAGATCAGCAGCGGCCGCTTGAGCACGGTGTCGGTAGTCGGCTCGTATTGCAGGATTTCGGCGACGTCGCTGCGGCCGACCACCTTACCCGGCGTGGCGGCGAGATTCTTGCCGATCTCGAAGGGCGAATAATCTGCCTGCCGCAGCTTCAGGTCACCCTTGCCCGCGGCGATGTCCTCGGCGAGCATCTTCATGCCGCGCACCAGGTTTTCGCCGTTCGAGGCGACAGTCTCGCGAAACAATTCCGGATTGGTCAGGATGAAATTCGACGGCGAGATGGCATTGGACACCTGCTTGACATAAAAGCCGGCCTTGTGGCGGGTATGCTCGTCCAGGCCGTCGGCGTGCTCGACCAGTTCGGCCGCCCAGCGCGAGGTGACCAGATACGCCTGTTTGAGGAAATCGAAGAAGGCGTTGCGGCCCCATTCCGGGTCCTGGAAACGCTTGTCGCCGCGCTCGGGCTTGACCGCATCCTCGGCGTCCTCGGCGCCGGCGCCGACGCGCTGGACAGCATTGGCCCAGACGGTCATGTAGCCGGAAAACAGCCGCGTTTGCGCCTCCAGCGCGCGCTGCGGGTCGGAGAGCCAGTACTCGGTGAGCTTGGAGAACGTCTTCACCATGTCGACGACCGGCTCGGCGACGTGATCGCGTACCTCGCCCTTTTCCCGCGGCTCGGCCCATGCCGAGGCGGCTTTGCCGGCCTGCTCGATCATGCGGGCCATGTTCAGAGCGAAGCGTTCCGGGTCCTTCACCAGATATTGCTCGACGGTCGAAGGTTGGTCATCTTCCGCTTTGCCCGAATCGGGTGTTTTGGCCATGGTTCGCGGGGTTCCTCCCGAAGCGTTTTGTTGACATATTACCATGGGATATCGAACAGGGTCCAATGTGCTCTAACCCGGCCGCCAGGAAAACAATATGACGATTAATATTGGCAAGAACGTTTTTTCCGGCACTGGTCGTTTTTGCCGCATGGCGCTCGTCATGTTGGCGATGGCCGGTTGCACGAGCAGCAACATGGAAGGTGCGGCGCCCGCCACCGGCCTTGTCGGCGCGAAGGACACCGGTTCCTATCCGAACCTGAACATCCGGCCGCAGGTGGCGGCCGAGCAATTCACCGACGAGGAAAAGAACGCCAAGCTCGCCCAACTGAAGGCCGAGAAGCAGAGCCAGACCGCCAAGGGCGGCGGCGTCAAGGTTGCGGACCAGGCAGCGCTGGACCAGCTGGCAAAAAAACACGGCGCCGAGGCGCTGAAGCAGATCGAAGGCAAATGCGACCCCGCTCTCGACCCTAGTTGCAAATAAGCTTATACGCGCGACCGCAACCTCACTGTCTGGAACTGCCATGGAAGAATTTCACAAGGTCCGCCGGCTTCCGCCCTATGTCTTCGAACAGGTCAACCGCCTGAAGGCCAGCGCCCGTTCGCGCGGCGCCGACATCATCGATCTTGGCATGGGCAATCCGGACCTGCCGACGCCCAAGGCCATCGTCGACAAATTATGCGAGGTGGTGCGCGATCCGCGCACGCACCGATATTCGTCGTCGCGCGGCATTCCGGGTCTGCGCCGTGCACAGGCCAACTACTATGCCCGCCGCTTCGGCGTGAAGCTCGACCCGGACAGCCAGGTGGTGGCGACGCTCGGCTCGAAGGAGGGCTTCGCCAATATGGCACAGGCGATCACCGCCCCCGGCGACGTGATCCTGTGCCCCAATCCGACCTATCCGATCCACGCCTTCGGCTTCATTATGTCGGGCGGCGTCATCCGCTCGCTGCAGGTCGAGCCGGACGACGGCTTTATCCCGGCCCTGGAGCGCGGCATCCGCCATTCGATCCCGAAGCCGCTGGCTCTGATCCTCAATTATCCGTCCAACCCGACGGCACTGGTCGCTTCGCTCGATTTCTACAAGGAGGTGGTGGCCTTCGCCAGGAAGAACGACATCATCATCCTGTCGGATCTTGCCTATTCGGAGATTTATTTCGACGGCAATCCGCCGCCTTCGGTGCTGCAGGTGCCGGGCGCCATAGACGTCGCCGTCGAGTTCACCTCGATGTCGAAGACCTTTTCGATGCCGGGCTGGCGTATGGGTTTTGCGGTCGGCAATGAACGGCTGATCTCGGCGCTGACGCGGGTGAAATCCTATCTCGACTATGGCGCCTTCACGCCGATCCAGGTGGCGGCGGCGCATGCACTGAACGGCGACGGCGCCGACATCGCCGAAGTGCGCGACGTCTACCGCAAACGCCGCGATGTCATGGTCGACTCCTTCAGCCGTGCCGGATGGACCATTCCCGCACCGGCGGCATCGATGTTCGCCTGGGCGCCGATCCCGGAGCCGTTCAAGCACCTTGGCTCGCTTGAGTTCTCCAAGCTCCTGATCGAGCACGCCGACGTCGCGGTGGCGCCGGGCGTCGGCTTCGGCGAGCATGGCGACGATCACGTGCGCATCGCGCTGGTCGAAAACGAGCATCGGATCCGGCAAGCGGCGCGCAACATCAAGCGCTTCCTCGCATCCAGCGCCAAGCAGCCGAATAATGTCGTACCGCTCGCCGCGCATCGCTGATCTTATACACATCGACCGAATTGTTGAGGGGCGTCGCCGGACATGGCTGAAGCGTTGCGTGTTGGAATTGCCGGCCTCGGCACCGTCGGTGCGTCTGTGGCCCGTGTGCTGCGCGACAAGGCGGCCGAACTGACGCGGCAGTGCGGACGCGATATCGTGGTGTCGGCGGTTTCGGCCCGCGATCCCAAACGCGACCGCGGCGTTGATCTTGGCACAGCACAGTGGTTCGACGATGCCGTCAAGATGGCGCAGATCGCCGAGATAGATGTCTTCGTCGAGCTGATCGGCGGCGACGAAGGCCCGTCGCGCTCGTCCGTCAAAGCGGCGCTCGAGGCCGGCCGACATGTCGTTACCGCAAACAAGGCATTGCTTGCCAAGCACGGGGTGGCATTGGCCGAGATCGCCGAGAGGAAAGGCGTGCTGCTCAATTACGAGGCGGCGGTGGCCGGCGGCATTCCGGTTATCAAGACAATGCGCGAGGCGATGGCCGGCAATTCGGTGACCCGCGTTTTCGGCATCCTCAACGGTACCTGCAACTACATACTGACACGCATGGAGGCCGAGGGCCTGTCCTTCGATGCCTGCCTGAAGGACGCGCAACGGTTGGGCTATGCCGAAGCCGACCCGACCTTCGACATCGAGGGCCACGACACCGCACACAAGCTGTCGATCCTGACCAGCCTGGCTTTCGGCACGAGGATCGCCGCCAACGATATCTATATGGAGGGCATCTCCAACATCAGCCAGGCCGATATCCGTGCGGCCGGCGATCTCGGCTACCGGATCAAGCTGCTTGGCGTCGCCCAACGCACCGAAAGCGGCATCGAGCAGCGCGTGCATCCGACCATGGTGCCGACGGCCTCGGTCATCGCGCAAGTGCACGGCGTCACCAATGCGGTGGCCATCGAGACCGACATCCTCGGCGAATTGCTGCTCTCCGGCCCCGGTGCCGGCGGCAACGCCACCGCATCGGCGGTGATCGGCGACATCGCCGACATCGCTAAAAGCCGGCCTGGCTTCCAGCATGGTCCGGTTTTCGGCCGGCCGGCGAAGGAGCTCAAGCCCTATAAGAAGGCGCAGATGCGCAGCCATGCCGGGGGTTATTTCATCCGGCTGACCGTGCACGACCGCCTCGGCGTCTTCGCGGCAATAGCCAAGCGCATGGCCGACAACGACATTTCGCTGGAATCGATCGTCCAGCATGCCGCCGGTCCGGAAACCGAGGCACAGAAGACCGTCATCCTGGTGACCCACGAGACGACCGAGGCGGCGGTGCGCAAGGCCGTCGACGGCATCACCAGGGACAGCCTTCTGACCGACAAGCCGCAAGTCATCCGCATCGAGCGGGCCGGATAGAAGTCTCCTTATTTGCCTTTAATCGATTGATATTGCTGCGTTTTCAAAAAGGTCCAGCGCAGGTCTTGCTGTTGTCACGGGGCTTTGACACAAGGAGCGCGTCTCTGGCGGGAGGCTAATGCATGTCGCCCAAAAGTGTGCGGCGGTTTTTGGGACGACGACATGCATGAAAACAAAGTGCCAACGAGGATTGTCCATCGATGAATGTGGCCCAGAACATTGTCGCCGGCCTCGACCGGATACTGACCATGGAATTGGTGCGCGTCACCGAACGCGCCGCGGTCGCGGCCGCCAGATTGCGCGGACGCGGCGACGAGAAAGCCGCCGACCAGGTTGCGGTCGATGCCATGCGGCAGGAACTCAACCGTCTTGCCATCAACGGCACGGTAGTGATCGGCGAGGGCGAGCGCGACGAGGCGCCGATGCTTTATATCGGCGAGGAAGTCGGTACCGGCAAAGGCCCGGCTGTCGACATCGCGCTCGATCCGCTCGAAGGCACGACGATCTGCGCCAAGAACCTGCCCAACGCATTGGCCGTTATCGCCATTGCCGAAAAAGGCAGCCTTTTGTTCGCGCCGGATGTCTATATGGACAAGATCGCGATCGGCCCGGGCTATGCCGACGGCATCATCGACATCGATGCCTCGCCGGCCGAAAACATCGCCAGCCTCGCCAGGGCCAAGGGCGTGCCGGTGGCGGAGATCACCGCCTGTATTCTCGACCGGCCACGCCATGGCGCGTTGATCGAAGCCGTGCGGGCGACCGGCGCCGCGATCCGTCTGATCGGCGACGGTGATGTCGCCGGGGTCATCCACACCACCGATCCGGACGAGACCGGTATCGACATTTATCTCGGCACCGGAGGCGCGCCGGAAGGCGTGCTCGCAGCTGCCGCCTTGCGCTGCACCGGTGGCCAGATGCAGGGCAGGTTGATCCTCGATACGCCGGAAAAGCTGGCGCGCGCCGCCAAGATGGGCATCTCCGACCCCAAACGGATCTACCACACGCAAGACATGGCACGCGGCGACGTGCTGTTTGCCGCGACCGGCGTCACCGACGGCAATATGCTGGCCGGCGTCAAGTTCGGCCACAATTTCATCACCACGCACACGATCGTGCTGCGCTCGTCATCGCGGACCGTGCGCGAGATCAAGGCCAGGCACCAGGATCTGGAAAAGTTTTGATTTCGACTCAGTTAGCCGTTGCATATTGTGCGCAATGACAAATTGCAGACGGCGCATCACGTGACGGGGGAAAGACGCTTTTTCCTCGATGTCAGGCAATCGGCCACCGGCGTTTCCTGGGAACACCGGCTGACCGAGCGCCAGGACATGGCCGCGCTCGCCATCGCGCAAGGTTATGGCGTGCCCGACATCGTGGCGCGCGTGCTGGCCGGGCGCGGCGTCACCGCCGAGCAGACCGAGCGGTTTCTCGATCCGACCATCCGCAACCTGCTGCCCGACCCGGCATCGCTGACCGACATGGACAAGGCCGCCTCTCGTATCGCCCAGGCGGTGACGGCCAGGGAAAAGGTAGCGATCTTTGGCGATTACGATGTCGACGGCGCCGCCTCGTCGGCGCTGCTCAAGCGCTTTCTCGCGCATTTCTCGGTGCCGTCGGAGATCTACATACCGGACCGCATCTTCGAGGGTTACGGCCCCAATCCGGAAGCGATGCGCGAACTCGTCTCGCGCGGCGCGGCGCTGATCGTCACCGTCGATTGCGGCACCAATAGTGCTGCTTCCATCGATGCGGCGAAGGCCGCCGGCGCCGACGTCGTGGTGCTCGATCACCATCAGGTCGGCGGGCCGTTGCCGGCGGCGGCTGCGGTCGTTAACCCAAATCGCGAGGACGACCTTTCCGGCCAAGGTCATCTTTGTGCCGCCGGCGTCGTCTTCCTTTGCCTGGTGCAGACCGCGAAGATCCTGCGCGGCCGCTTGCCGGATGCCGCACCGCCGGACCTGCTTGCGCTGCTCGACCTGGTGGCGCTGGGCACAGTCTGCGACGTGGTGCCGCTCACCGGCGTCAACCGCGCCTTCGTGATCAAGGGGCTGCAGGTGGCGCGGCAGCAGAGAAACGAAGGGCTGGCGGCGTTGGCGCGGGTCTCGCGTATAGGCGAGCCGATCAGCACGTTCCATCTGGCCTTTCTGATCGGTCCGCGCATCAACGCCGGCGGGCGCATCGGCGACGCAGCACTTGGCAGCCGCCTGCTTGCAACCGACGACCCGGTCGAAGCCCGCACCATCGCCGAGACGCTGGATCGGCTCAACCAGGAGCGGCAGTCGATGGAGCAGGAGATGCTGGCCGCGGCGCGCTCAGAGGCCGACGCCGAGCTTGCCGGCGGCAATGGTCCGGCCATCGTGGTCACAGCCAGCAGCAACTGGCACCCGGGCATTGTCGGCCTGCTTGCCTCGCGGCTCAAGGACCATGCGCGCCGGCCCGCATTTGCCATTGCCTTCAACGCCAACGGTGTCGGTACGGGTTCAGGCCGTTCAGTGTCTGGCTTCGACCTCGGCCGGCTGGTGCGCGAGGCTGCCGATGCCGGACTTATCGTCAAGGGCGGCGGCCACGGAATGGCGGCCGGCATCACTGTCGAGCGGGCGAAGCTCGGCGAACTCAGGGCTTTCTTCGAAGAGCGCGCGGCGGTGGACGTGTTCCGCCTGCAAGGGCAGGAGAGCCTGGCGATCGACGGTGCGCTTGCCGCCGAGGGCGCGACGCTCGCGCTGCTCGATGCACTTGAGAGGGCAGGGCCGTTCGGCGCAGGGCATGTCGCGCCGGTGTTCGCGCTGCCGCGCCACCGGCTTGTCGATGCGCGGGCGGTCGGCACCAACCACATCCGCGCCGACCTGCAGTCGGAAAGCGGCGGCCGCATCCAGGCGATCGCCTTTCGCGCCGTCGATACCGCGCTCGGCGAATTCCTGTTCAAGAACAGGGGTAAGCCGGTGCATGTAGCCGGCTCGCTGTCGGGCAACCACTGGAACGGCAACCGCACGGTGCAATTTCGTATCGTCGACGCGGCGCTTGCCTGAGAAGCTCGCCGTCCGCTCTGCCTAAGCGAGGACGGTCTGCAGCCGGGTCAAGTCGCCGATCTGCGCCATCGTTGCCTGGTAGCCGATACGGATTGCTTCGTCGGCGCGGTGGAATTCGGTCAGGCCGATATGGCTGAGCTTCGGCTGCAGCGATATGTCCGGCGGGTCGCCGGCCAGCCTGGCGCGCGAAATGCGATCCTGAATGATGTTGAAGGCCTCGACCATGACGCCGGTAATGCCGAGCCGCGTCTCGCGCGACTGGCGTTCGGGATCGGCGTGGCCGGCCCGCGGCGCGTCTTTCTCGATGACCAACTCGCCGGCATTGTGCTTGATCACCGCGGCGCGGCCGAACAGATCGTAGTGAAGGTTCACCGCGACCACGAGCGGCTGCTCGTAGGCACGGCAAACCGAGACCGGCACCGGATTGACCAGGGCGCCGTCAACCAGCACACGCCCATTGCAGGCGACCGGCTCGAACACGCCGGGCAGCGCGTAGGAGGCGCGCATTGCGGTGCTCAACGAGCCGCTCGACAGCCAGATCTCATGGCCGGTGCGGATTTCCGAAGCGACGCAGACGAATGGTTTTGGCAGGTCCTCGAAGCGGATGCCGGCTATGTGCTCGCGTAGCCGCGCATCGAGCTTCATGCCACCGAACAGGCCGCTGCCGCGTAGATTGAGGTCGAGAAGGCCAAAAATGCGCCGCCTGGTCAGGCTGCGCGCGAATTCTTCCAGCTCGTCGAGCTTGCCGGCAACATAGCAGCCGCCGACCAGCGCGCCGATCGAGGTGCCGGCGATCATCGACACTTCGATGCCGGCTTCGTCAAGCGCGCGCAGCACGCCGATATGCGCCCAGCCGCGCGCACAGCCGCCACCCAATGCCAGCGAAATCCCTGTTTTGCCCGGAGATATGGTTTCGGATGCGCCCGCGGCCGAGGAGAGGCCATTCGCCTCCCGAACGTCAGGTCTGTTGCGCAATGACGCCCAGTCGAGCATCACAATCTCCCTTGTCCCACGGTCATCCTACAGGCGGGCCGTATCGAAATCATGAATACACGTGGCTGAAGTGCTGCGAATGGTTCATATTGATGGTGTATTGGGCTTTCGATAGGTTTTTTCTGCATCGAACAGCGGCTTGCTGCCGTCGCTGGCAAGCGTCCCTTTGCCATCGCTCAGCCCCACCGTCCGATAAAAGCATGAACGTCGGCCGGTGTGACAAGTTGCTTCATGACCCAGCACTTTGACGCGCAACCATATCGCGTCCTGGTCACAATCCGTGAGCATCTCGACGACCTGCTGGACATTGCCCGAGGTTTCGCCCTTCTTCCACAGCGCGTTGCGCGAACGCGACCAGTAGTGCGCGATGCCGGTCTCGAGCGTTAGCGCCAGCGCCTCGGCATTCATATGCGCGACCATCAGCAGCATGCCGTCTTCGGCATCGGTGACGACGGCGGTGACGAGGCCGCCGGCATCGAAGCGCGGCGAAAGGACCGTGCCTTCCTCAAGCGCCTTCTTGTCTGAGGGAGCTTTCGGGAATTCCAATGCCGACATTCGCCGGTCCTTATTTAACGAAGGTGGGGCGGGTCTGATCAGTTCCGCCGCCGCGCACCATGGTGACGAAGCGGACCTGCTCTTCGGGTGTATCCTTGAAGGCGCCGGTGAAGGTCGAGGTCAGCGTGGTGGAGCCCTGCTTGCGGATGCCCCGCATGGCCATGCACATATGCTCGGCTTCAAGCATGACCGCCACGCCGCGCGGATTGAGGACGTCCTGGATGACGCCGGCAATCTGCGCCGTCATCGCTTCCTGGGTCTGCAGGCGATGGGCGAAGATGTCGACGACGCGGGCGATCTTGGACAGGCCGACAACCTTGCCGTCAGGCAGATAGCCGACATGCGCCTTGCCGATGATCGGCACCATGTGATGCTCGCAATGCGAGTGGAAGGATATGTCCTTGACGAGGACGAGGTCGTCATAGCCGGCGACTTCCTCGAAGGTGCGGCCAAGTTCCTCGGCTGGGCACATATCATAACCGTTGAACATTTCGCGGAATGCCTTGGTGACGCGCTTCGGCGTGTCGATCAGGCCCTCGCGGTCAGGGTTGTCGCCGGTCCAGCGCAGCAAGATGCGCACAGCGGCTTCGACTTCGGCCTCGCTCGGCCGGTCGGTGACCGGCTTTTCCATATAGGCGGACCGCGGCATGAGTTTCTTGATAACGGCGTCCATAAAGGCGTCTCCCGTAGTTCCTCTCTCAGGAGGAACGAGTTGAACGGACCACGACCTTTCGGGTGTCAGAAACTCGCCCGGTTTCCAGCCCGTAAGTGGCGTGAACAGAATTGGGCACGACGAGGTTTGTGGTCGCCTTGTCGATACCCGACTACCGCCATTATATATGTTCGTGCCGAGCGAAAGGAAGACGCCAGAGCGGCAATGACTGTTCGCTGGGCGGCGACGGATTGGAAAAATATGATCGACGATGTCTACAATGCGAAAATTCTGGGTTTTGCTGGAAACATCGCACGGATCGGCCGGCTCGACCGCCCCGACGCAACCGCACGAGCACATTCCAAGCTGTGCGGCTCGACGGTGACCGTCGATCTGAAAATGGATCATGGCGTCGTCACCGATTTCGCGCATGACGTGAAGGCCTGTGCGCTTGGCCAGGCATCCTCTTCGATCATGGCGCAGCATGTCGTCGGCGCCAGCGCCGAAGAATTGCGCAGCGTGCGCGAGACGATGCTGAAGATGCTGAAGGAAAACGGCCCGCCGCCCGAAGGCCGCTTCGCCGACCTGAAATACCTGGAACCAGTGCGCGACTACAAGGCGCGCCACGCCTCGACGATGCTGACGTTCGACGCAGTGGTCGACGCCATCGGCCAGATCGAAAAGAAGCGGGCGGAAGAGGCGGCTTAAGCCTTTGCAAGGAAACGCCGGCTTTCGGCGAATTCCGCCCGGACCCAATCGGCAAAAGCCCTGGCCTGCTCTGAAAGGTCATTCAGCCTTCTGGCCACCAGCCAATAGGCGCCGGACGCGACGTCGATGTCGAAAGGCTTGATCAGCGCGCCGGACGCAAGTTCTTCGCCGATCTGCAGAAGATCGCCCAGCGCGACACCATGTCCAAGCAAGGCTGCCTGCTTCGAAAGCGAAGCATCCGCCAGCATCGGGCCGCGCGCAGGCACGGCCTCAGCCGCCACGCCGGCCGCTTCGAACCAGCGCGCCCAAGCCTGACGGTTTTCTTCGTGCAGCAATGTGTAGCGACCAAGGTCGATCGGTTTTTCCAGAGCTGGGCCGGATGCAAGAAGCGCCGGCGACAGGACTGGTGAATCGATGACCGCGGCAAGCTGTTCGGCTTCGCTGCGTGGCCATGAGGTGGCGTGCGCACTGAAGCGCAGGGCAAGTTCGGGCTGATCGCTGCGAAACTCTATCAACCTCGGGTCGACCTCAAGGGAAACGTCGATATCGGGTCGCAACTCGCGAAAGCGGTTGAGCCGCGGCACCAGCCATTCGGATGCAAGCGATGGTTCGACGCTGACACGGACCACGGACTGCGTATGGGCCGCCGTCAATTCCGAAAGCAGCCTGTCGATGCCCTCGAAACTTCTGACCAACTGGTCGAGCAGCCGCCGGCCGGTGTCGGTCAACTCGACGCGGCGATGATGGCGGAAGAACAAAGGTTGGCGCAGGAAGGCTTCGAGCTCGCGGATCTGGCGGCTGATCGCCGCCTGCGAGACATAAAGCTCCTCGGCCGCACGGCTGAAGCTGAGGTGACGACCGGCTGCTTCGAAGCTTCTAAGCGCCGTCAGGGGGAGGTGTCCGCGCTTCATTCGCATAACTCAGAGTTATCTGACGTGGACGTTATACTCGTTTGAAGGGCAAGGCCAGCGGCGCTCTAATCAGCGCTCAAGGAGTGCTGCCATGATCCAGTCTCTCAACGTTCTGGGCGATGTCGTGCGGATCGCGACGTTTCAATGGCATGACGAGAAACCGCATAGGGATTGGTGCGAGGAGAGACCGCCGACCAGCGTCGCCGTATGCCGGAAGCCGACGCCCGACCGCTGCCCGGCTCGCCGTGCCAGGCCATGACGGGGTTGCCGGAACGCCATTGCGTTCCTGGCCCGATGCGCACATCTATCGTGTTGGAAAACGTGATGTGGAGACTGCGGTGGTTGGCCAACATCGGCATGCGCACGGCGCCAGGCCGATTCGACAAGGACGCAACTGGCCCGGTCCGTGGCGCAAGACGCCGGGCCGCCTCCTCGGCACGTCGCTCGTCCGCTTCTACCAGCTGACGCTGTCAGGCTTCGTCGGCAATTCCTGCCGGCATCTGCCGACCTGTTCCGAATACGCACATGAGGCGATCGCCCGCCACGGGCTGTGGGCCGGTGGCTGGATGGGGTTTTTCCGGGTGCTGCGCTGCGGACCGTTCGGAACGCACGGCATCGACCGTGTGCCTGAGATCCTGGCTGATCGTTACCGTTGGTTCACGCCATGGCGGTACTGGCGGATCGGGAAAAAACGTGGCGACCTGGACAGTTGACCGCAACTCTTCGGTGAACAACCGGACCGCTTTTACGATCTGGTAGGGTTAACCGCAGCTTGCGCGGACATAGCGCATTTAAGACAAAATCGAGACAAGACGCCTCGCTAAGCCGCTCCTGACACCGTTCAGGAGAGATTGCCAAATGCGCCGGATAGATCGTCTTCCCTTCGTTTTCGCCGTGGTTCTCTATGTCGTGGCGTGGCTGTTGGGTTTTCCGATCCGTGCGCAATCGGCGCCGCTCGGGGACGTCGAATGCACGCTGATCGTCGACGCCGCAGGCGGCGAGACGCTGTATCGCGAAGGGACCTGCGATCAGCGCGTCAGCCCCGCCTCCACGTTCAAGGTTCCGCTGGCGCTGATCGGCTACGATGCTGGAATCCTGAGCGACGAGCACACGCCAAGCTGGGAGTACAAGGCAGAGTTCAATGCGCCGAAACGGGACCGCAAGACCGTCGACCCGACGATCTGGGAAAGGGATTCGGTCATATGGTTCTCACGCGAGATTACGCGCCGGCTCGGCAGCAAACAATTTGCCGGCTACGTGTCGAAACTCGAGTATGGCAACACGGACGTTTCCGGAACTCCCGGCAAGAATGATGGACTCACCCATTCCTGGGTGAATTCTTCGCTCGAGATATCGCCCGTCGAACAGGTCGATTTCCTGCGCAAGCTGCTGGCGCGAAAACTGCCGGTTTCCAACAAGGCCCACGCCATGACCGGTGCGATCATACCGACCTTTCGAGCAGGCGATTGGACGGTGCAGGGCAAGACCGGGACGACCGGGCTCGGCGACGCCGACAAGCGCTCGCTTGGCTGGTTTGTCGGCTGGGCGCAGAAGGATGCTCGCAAGATCGTCTTTGCCCGCCTGGTAATCGATACGGAACGTTCCGACACGCCCAAGGGACCCAAGACGCGGGCGATGTTCCTGAAAGAGCTGCCGAATCTCGTCAGGTGACCATATCCGGCTTTACGGCGCCGAAAACTGTCCATAAAAGACCGCTCGCCGCCGGACGCATCCGGCTCTTACTTGATGTATGTCGTAACCCCAAAACAGCTAGGCAGTTTTGGACGACGTGCATTTTACCACCCGCGCTCGTTTGCGGGACTGGATAGGAGAATTTCATGCTGAATTCCGTTTCCCTGACATTTCCCGATGGCTCCGTCCGCGACTACGATGCGGCGATGACCGGCGCCGGCCTGGCGGAATCGATCTCGAAGTCGCTGGCCAAGAAGGCCGTTGCCTATTCGATCGACGGCACGCTGCGCGATCTTTCCGACCCGATCGGCAAGCCGGGCAAGGTCGAAATCATCACCCGCGAGGATCCGCGTGCGCTGGAGCTCATCCGTCACGATGCAGCGCATGTGCTGGCCGAAGCCGTGCAGGAACTTTGGCCGGGAACGCAGGTGACCATCGGGCCGGTGATCGAGAACGGATTCTACTACGATTTTGCCCGCAACGAGCCGTTCACGCCCGACGATTTCCCGGTGATCGAGAAGAAAATGCGCGAGATCATTGCGCGCAACAAGCCGTTCACCAAAGAGGTATGGTCGCGTGAAAAGGCGAAAAGGATCTTTGCCGACAAGGGCGAGCGCTACAAACTGGAGCTGATCGACGCCATTCCCGAGGATCAGGATCTCAAGATCTATGCGCAGGGCGACTGGTTCGACCTTTGCCGCGGCCCGCATATGGCCTCGACCGGCCAGATCGGCAGCGCCTTCAAGCTGATGAAGGTCGCCGGCGCCTATTGGCGCGGCGATTCGAACAACCCGATGCTGACGCGCATCTACGGCACGGCCTGGGCCGACCAGGCGCAGCTCGAAGCCTACCAGACGATGCTGGAGGAGGCCGAGAAGCGCGACCACAGGAAACTCGGGCGTGAGATGGACCTGTTCCATTTCCAGGAGGAGGGGCCGGGCGTCGTGTTCTGGCACGCCAAAGGCTGGAGGATGTTCCAGAACCTGGTCAATTACATGCGTCGCCGCCTCGACGAGCAGGGCTATCAGGAGGTCAACGCGCCGCAGGTGCTCGACAAGAGCCTGTGGGAGACGTCCGGGCACTGGGGCTGGTACCGGGACAACATGTTCAAGGTGACGGTTGCCGGCGACGACACCGACGACGACCGGGTGTTTGCGCTGAAGCCGATGAACTGCCCCGGCCACGTCCAAATCTTCAAGCACGGGCTGAAGTCCTACCGCGATCTGCCGGTAAAACTTGCGGAATTCGGCAATGTGCATCGCTATGAGCCGTCCGGCGCGCTGCACGGGCTGATGCGCGTGCGCGGCTTTACCCAGGACGATGCCCACATCTTCTGCACCGAGGAACAGCTCGCCGACGAGTGCATCAAGATCAACGACCTGATCCTGTCGACCTATGCCGATTTCGGCTTCGACGAAATCACCGTCAAGCTGGCGACCCGCCCCGAAAAACGGGTCGGCACCGACGCGATGTGGGATCATGCTGAGAGCGTGCTGCAGGACGTGCTCGACAAGATCGCGGCGCGGTCGGGCAACCGGATCAAGACGGGCGTCAATCCGGGTGAGGGCACGTTCTACGGGCCGAAGTTCGAATATGTGCTGAAGGATGCCATCGGCCGCGAATGGCAGTGCGGCACCACACAGGTCGACTTCAACCTGCCGGAGCGTTTTGGCGCCTTCTACATCGGCTCCGATTCGGAAAAGAAGCAGCCGGTAATGGTGCATCGTGCCATCTGCGGCTCGATGGAGCGGTTTCTAGGCATCCTGATCGAGAATTATTCCGGCCATTTCCCGCTCTGGTTCGCACCGCTGCAGGTGGTGGTGGCGACGATCACTTCCGATGCCGACGATTACGCGCGACAGGTCGTGGCGCAGCTGAAGGCGGCCGGGCTGATTGCCGAAGCCGACCTGCGCAACGAGAAGATCAACTACAAGGTCCGTGAACATTCGCTGGCCAAGGTCCCGGTCATCCTCGTCTGCGGCAAGCGCGAGGCCGAGGAAGAAACGGTCAATATCCGCCGTCTCGGTTCGCGCGACCAGGAATCGCTTGGTCTCGCAACTGCCGTGAAGCTGCTTGTCGACGAGGCGGTGACACCCGACCGCAAGCGCCGCGCGGCCTGAACCCAGCCGACCTTCAATGAATGGCGGTGGAGCGATCCACCGCCATTTTCATATGACTGTCGCGCCGCTCGCCTATCCGGCAAATCGATCGACGTGCGCTTCGGTCAGGTGCTGAATGAGACGAATTGCTCGAGCGGCTTTACCGGGCTGTCGTCGATCCGGCTCTGGTCGTATGGCGTGGCCACGCGCAGTTGCTGACGCGACGCATGCGCAAGGCGCTTAGAGGGGCGCGGCTTAGTCGGCGCCTTCCTCGGAATCGATAGCCGAAGCCTCTGTGGCCAGAACCTCGATGTCCTGGTTGTGCCCCGCCACCACCGTAAAGTCCTTCTGGTAGATGCGGTCGCGGTTCTTGGCGATGATGGTGTAGTCGCCCTCGGCCAGCACCATCGAGGCAAAGGCACCGACGGTTTCCTTGATCGGATCGCCGGATTCGTTCAGCAGCGACCAGGAGGTGTCGGCGATCGCCTCGCCGCCCGGTTCGCGCACCAGCTTCATGGTCATCTCGGCCGCACGGTGCTCGACGGTCGCTTCAGTCAGCTTGCCGGCCTCCACGCGGATGTCGGAGCGGATGACCGCGTTCACAGCACCATAGGTCGAAACAACGTGGTAGGTGCCGGCATTGAGCCGCACGACGCTGTTCGGCTCGACATCGGGTATGATCAGGGCGCGATCGCCGTCGGCCGCGGCGTGGCTCTCATAAATCGAGAAGCGCAGCTTCTTCGGCGGTATGCGTACCCCGCCGGACAGCACGGCATCAAGCTTGAGGCCGCCTGCATCGAGCACGAGGCTCTCGCGCTTGGCTTCCGTGCCGACGGTGATGCGCTTGGTGGCGCCGGCCCGCCCGTAGGAGGCGTGGACCAGATACGAACCCGGCTCGAGCTGGAATACGGCGGTACCGCCATGAGCGGAGGCGACCATCGGCAACTTGCCGTCGCTGGCCGATTCGGGCTTGAAGACGCGCCAGACGATGCCGCGCGTGATGTCGGCGCCCTTGTCTGTCAATTGCGCCGACAGCGTGATTGCCCCGCTGCTCCCCAACGCCAGCGATGTCTCGCTTTTCGGAGGCGCATAGCCCGAAATTCCGGGAAGTTTCAGTTCGCCGAGGCCGTCCACATCCTGGGCGACGGCGATCGAAACCGGCACCATCAACAGTGCGGCAGCAAGCCATATCAGGAAAAGACGCAATGTCCCCTCAAACATGCCTTGCGTTGAAGCCCAAGGCGGTGGCAATTTCAAGGCTTAAGAGTCCGGTCGGCTTCTGCTACAGGGCTCTTTGTCCGGCGCGCTGCGCCAATGCCCAAGCTGCCCGATGTCCCGATGGTGCGCTTCAGCTCAAATTCCAGGAGACTTGCGCCCATGGCGTCGCCGATCATCGATTTTCTGCTGACCCGAAATTCCGCGCCGATCCCAGATTTGAAGGAGCCGGCACCGGGCGATACGGAGATCGCGACGATGATCGCCGCCGCCTCGCGGGTGCCGGACCACGGCCGGCTGGAGCCCTGGCGTTTCGTCCTCTATCGCGGCGAGGCTCGCATCGAGATCGGCAAGAAGCTGGCGGCACTTGCCGAGCAGCGCGAAGGACCGCTGCCGGAAGGCCGCCGCATCCAGGAATTGCGGCGCTTTTCGCGGGCGCCGCTGGTTATCGGCGTGATCTCGATCCCCAGGGAAAATCCAAAGATCCCGCAATGGGAGATGTTCCTGTCCGGCGGCATGGCCGCGATGAACCTGATGCTTGCCGCCAATGCGCTGGGCTACGGCACCAACATGATCAGCAACTGGTATTCCGACGTGCCCGAGGGCAGGGCGATCCTCGGCCTGGCGCCACATGAGCGGGTCGTAGGCTTCGTCCATATCGGCTCCTACCAGGGGCCGGCACCGGAGCGGCCACGGCCCGATCCCGCAAAGCTCTATGCCGATTATTCGGGGCCGTGGGTGGGATAATTTCGGCGCGGAACAGACCTAAGCGCCAAGCCCAGCTACCCTGGCCCGCGCCAGGAGCCGCTCGGCGAGCTTGAGATGCGGCCGGTCGTACATCTTGCCGTCGATGCCGACGACGCCGGGGTTTCCCGCCGCCTTGAATGCCTCGACGATCGCCAGGGCGCTTTTCACCGCTTGCGCCGAAGGCGTGAAGGCGGCGTTGATGACCGGCACCTGCGCCGGATGGATCGCCATCTTGCCGGTGAAACCGTCGCGCTCGGCCTCGGCGCATTCGGCCTCGAAGCCCGCCATGTCGCGAAAGTCCGGAAAGACGGTGTCGATTGCCGCCACTTCCGCGGCACTTGCGGCAAGCATGGTCATGGTGCGGGCGAGGCGGAACACATCCGTATAGCGGCCATTCGCGTCGCGCGTCGCGCGCGCGCCGATCGCCGCTGACAAATCTTCGGCCCCCCAGGTGACGCCGACAAGCCGCGCGCTTGCACGGGCGTAGGTCGCTGCGGCCAAGACGCCTGCGGCCGTTTCTGTGATGATCGGCAGGATCTTTATAGCTCCATCCGGCAGGCCGCTTTCAGCTTCGTGCACCCTGAGCTTGGCCGAGAGATGCTGGACATCCAGTCCGCTGTCCGACTTAGGCAGCATGATGCCGTCTGGTTTTGCCGGCACGAGCGCTGCCAGATCGTCGTCGGTCAGTCCGGTCGAAAGATCGTTGACGCGCACATAGATCACGGAGCTGGTTCGGTGCCTGTGCCCGGCGATGAAACGCGCCGCTGTGTCGCGCGCCAGATCCTTGTTCTGCGCGGCAATCGAATCCTCGAGGTCGACGATGACCATGTCGGCGCCCACGCCAAAGCCCTTCTCCAGCTTTTTTTCCGAGTCGCCGGGGACGAAGAGCAGAGAACGCATCGGCTACGCCTTTTTCATCATCATGGCTTGCCTCGTGCATTTGGCAACCAGCATGTCGTTCTGGTTATAGGCGCGATGCTCGAACTCGACGATACCGCGGTCCGGTTTGGACCTGGAGTTGCGCACCGAAACCACCGTGGTCTCGACGCGAATGGTGTCGCCGTGGAAGACGGGGTGCGGAAACACCGTCTCCTTCATGCCGAGATTGGCGATTGTGGTGCCGACGGTGATGTCGTTGACTGAAATGCCGATCATCAGGCCCAGCGTGAACAGCGAATTGACCAGCGGCTTGCCCCATTCGCTCTTGGCGGCGAAATCGAAATCGATGTGCAGCGGCTGCGGGTTCAGCGTCATCACCGAAAACAGCATATTGTCGCTTTCGGTCACGGTCTTGCGCAGCGTGTGCTTGAACACGTGGCCGACAGCGAACTCCTCAAGATAAAGCCCGGCCATGGTCGATCTCCTCTGCTGCTTAAGGGTTGATAGGCGTTGCATACCGGGCTCGCAAGCCAGTTAACGAACATGGTGAACCGTTCGTAAACCATTTGTGCCTACGGTCGCGACAGGGGCCAGAAGCGTTCTGGCAAAGGGCGTAAGCAGGCGACATGGTCGTTTCGCATTTCCTGAAATGGATCCACACGGCGAAGGTGTCGGAGCGCGTTGCAGCGGCAAGCGCACTTGCTCGCGCCTATGTCGATTCGGACCTGCCTTTCGAGGACCGCTGCGCTGCGGAGGCGGCGCTGACATTGCTGCTCGATGACGCATCGTCGAAGGTGCGACTGGCGATCGCCGACGCGCTTTCCATGAGCCATCATGCGCCGCCGCAGATCGTCAGCGCGCTGGCCTCGGACCAGCCGGAAGTCGCAGCCCTGGTACTGGCGCGGTCGCCACTGCTTACTGATGCCGACCTGATTGATCGGGTTGCCGGCGGCCAGAAAGCGACGCAGAAGGTGATCGCCGACCGGCCGCGCGTGTCGATGTCGGTTGCGGCGGCGATCGCCGAGATCGGCGAGCCGGAGGCCTGCACCACGCTGCTCGCCAACAGCGGCGCCGACATCGCATCGATCAGCTTTCGGCGCATGGCCGAGCGGCACGGCCATCTGCCTCTGGTGCGCGAGGCGCTGATTGCCGATGCGCGCCTGCCCGCCGATTGTCGGCATTTGCTGCTGGTCAAAGTGGGCGAGACGCTCAAGGGCTCGCCGCTGGTGCTGGCGCTGATGGGCGCCGCAAGAGCCGAGCGCGTCACGCGCGATGCCTGCGTCAAAGCTTCCGTGACATTGATCGAAGGCACGCGTGCCGAGGAACATACAGCGCTTATCGAACATCTGCGTCTGCGCGGCGACCTGACCGCAAGCTTCGTCATCCGCACCATCGCGCACGGCAAGGTCGACTTCTTTGGTTCGGCCCTGGTCGCGCTCAGCCAGCAATCCGAACAACGGGTGAGAGCACTGCTGGCCGGCGGCCATGACGTGGCGCTGCAGGCACTGTTCCGCAGCGCCGGGCTTGCCGCCGCCACCCACGCAATCATCCTGCGCGCGCTGAAGGTCTGGCGCGAGGTCGCCAATGGCAAACGCCTCGCCGGCGTCCAGGAAGTCAGCTGGCTGATGCTGAAGGAATTGGGCGGGCAGTCCGCCGCGGGCGATCTCGCCGGGCTGGTCAAGTCGATCCATCTCGACGCGTTGCGCGAGAACGCGCGCGGGCACGCGCTGGCGATCGCGGCTGCCTAAAGCAAAAGTGTGAAACGGTTTCCGTCCGGAATTGCGTCAAGACAAAGAGGGAGCGGTTCGGCGTTTCCGTGAACGCTGAACCGTTCCAGGCCTCGTCCTTCCCGAAAATATCCGGATCGCAACAACCGCCCTCTGTGGCTCACCTGGCAGAAGACGCTCAGATATCCAGCACTTCCGTCTCGGCGAATTCCGCGCGTTCCTGGATGAAGCGGAAGCGGGCCTCGGGCTTGGTGCCCATCAGTGCGTCGACAGCATCCTTGGTCGCCGCCTCGGCGTCGATCACATCGACCCTGAGCAGCGTACGCTTTTTCGGGTCCATGGTGGTTTCCTTGAGCTGGGCGGCCATCATTTCGCCCAGCCCCTTGAAGCGGCCGATTTCGACCTTGCCGCGCCCGGTGAATTCGGTGCGCAGGAGTTCGTCCTTATGCGCGTCGTTGCGGGCATAGCCGACCTTGCCGCCTTGGCGGATCGAATAAAGCGGCGGCACCGCCAGGTAGAGATGGCCGCCGCGGACCAGGCTTGGCATCTCCTGGTAGAAAAAGGTGATCAGCAGCGAGGCGATATGGGCGCCGTCGACATCGGCATCGGTCATGATGATGACCCGGTCGTAACGCAGGTCCTCGTCGCGATATTTCGAGCGCGTGCCGCAACCCAAGGCCTGGATCAGGTCGGATATCTGCTGGTTGCCGGCAAGCTTGTCGCTGCCGGCGCTGGCGACGTTGAGGATCTTGCCGCGGAGCGGCAGCACCGCCTGGCTGGCGCGGTCGCGCGCCTGCTTTGCCGAGCCGCCGGCCGAATCGCCCTCGACGATGAAGAGCTCGGCGCCGGCGGCGGCATTCTGTGTGCAGTCGGCGAGCTTGCCGGGCAGGCGCAGCTTGCGCACCGCACTCTTGCGCGACACTTCCTTTTCCTGGCGGCGGCGCACCCGTTCGTCGGCGCGCGCGATCACCCATTCGAGCAGTTTCGAGGCCTCCTGCGGATTGTCCGCCAGCCAGTGGTCGAACGGGTCGCGGATGGCGCTTTCGACGATGCGGATCGCCTCGATCGTCGCCAGCCTGTCCTTGGTCTGGCCGACGAATTCCGGTTCGCGGATGAACACCGACAGCATGCCCGCCGCCGAGATCATCACATCCTCGGAAGTGACGATCGAGGCGCGCTTGTTGCCGACCAGATCGGCGTAGGCGCGCAAGCCGCGCGTCAGCACGTTGCGGAATCCGGCCTCATGCGTGCCGCCCTCCGCGGTCGGGATGGTATTGCAATAGGAATTGATAAAACCGTCGCCACCGAACCAGGTCACGGCCCATTCGAGCGAACCGTGACCGCCCTGCTTCTCGCTCTTGCCGGCGAACATTTCACGGGTGACCTGGAATTCGTCGCCGAGCGAGGCTTTCAGATAATCCTTGAGGCCGCCCGGAAAATGGAATTCGGCCTTGGCCGGCGTCCTGTCCTTTTCCCTGATCAGGGAGGGATCGCAGGTCCAGCGGATTTCGACACCGCCGAACAGATAAGCCTTTGACCGCGCCATGCGGTAGAGCCGCGCCGGCTCGAACGCCGCGCCCTTGCCGAAAATCTGCTCGTCTGGATGGAAGCGAATCTTCGTGCCGCGCCGGTTGTGCACCTCGCCGAGCTGCTCAAGGCCGGTCACCGGAACGCCTCGTGAGAAGCGCTGGCGATAGAGCTTGCGCCCAATCGCGACCTCGACCTCGAGATGGTCGGACAGCGCGTTGACGACGGAAACGCCGACACCGTGCAGGCCGCCGGACGTCTCGTAAACCTTACTGTCGAACTTGCCGCCTGAATGCAGCGTCGTCATGATGAGTTCAAGCGCCGGCTTCTTGAATTTAGGGTGGGGATCGACCGGAATGCCGCGGCCGTTGTCGGTGACTGACAGATATCCGTCGGCGGAAAGCTCGACATCGATGAAGGTCGCATGGCCTGCGACCGCCTCGTCCATCGAGTTGTCGATGACCTCGGCGAACAGATGGTGCATCGCCTTGTCGTCGGTGCCGCCAATGTACATGCCCGGGCGGCGGCGCACCGGCTCCAGCCCCTCCAGCACCTCGATGTCGGCGGCACTGTAACTCTCGCTGGCGTCGCGGGGCGCCGGCCGCTTCGCCGCCTGCACCAGCGGATCGGCCGGGCGCGCGGCGGCGCGAGCCGGTTGCGGCTGCTTGTCCAATTTGGCGAAAAGATCGTTGTTGTCGTCCATGCCGGTCCTGGATTCCGATGCTGCGAATCACCACCCGATACTGCCACGCTTTTCGCGGGCAGGCGACGGAGGTTCCTGTTACGTTCGAGGATAGAGCCTCTTACTGCAAAACCATCCGACAGCCAAGCGGCGGAAATGGGGTCGAAGCTTGGAGCATCGACGCTTTGTAAACCTTGTCCGAAGGTTACGCCGGAAGACTGGCTGAAAAAACGGTATTTGCGGACTGTCGCTGACCTAGAATGCAGCGGAACGCTCACGAGGCTGTCGCTTACGCATGTTGGATTACAGTTCGCTCCTGCTCGCGGCGGCGCTGTCGGGCACGTGCCTTAGCATCACAATGTTTGCGATCTGGTTCACCGCGCCACAGGCACGCTTTGTGCTGACGGTGGCGTGCGGCATTCTCGTGCTCGTCGCACATGTGGTGCTGTTCTGGCATTACACCAGGGATCCTAGCGCCTGGCTCTGCCAGATCGTGCTTGCGCTTCTCAGCCTCGGTTTCCTGATTATCTGCCTGTCGGCCATGCAATATCTCGGCATAGGCGATTACAGGCGCGCCATCTTGCCGACCTTGGTTGCGACGGCTGTTTGCGCGGGCGCGACGTATCTCGGGTTTGATGGTGTCGGCTTCATCGTCACCTACGCGACGGTAACGGCGCTGCTCTCGCTCATCGGGGTGATGTTCTGGATTGAGGGTGGTCACGATCGCCGGATATTGCTGGTCGTCTCGTTCCTGAGCGGCGTCTGTGCGCTGTCGTTCGGACTTTGCGGCGCGGTCCTGCTGGTCAAGGGGCAATGGGTGCTGGGTGTTGCGCCCGACAATTGGGCCGAGCGGGTGAATTCCGTCGTAGCCGTCGCCTGCATGACCGGGCTCGGCGCATTGACGCTCTCCCTGCACCATTTGCAGGCGCAGATCGAATTGAAGGCCGAGACGATGACCGATCCATTGACCGGGCTGATGAACCGGCGGGCGTTGACGGCACTCTACGGCGAGCGGGTCTTCGGCCCGTTCATGTCCGTCGCCATGTTCGACCTCGACCATTTCAAGAGAACGAACGACGTTTTCGGTCATCCGGTCGGCGACCAGGTTCTGCGCCGCTTTGCCGCCGTCATCAGGAAATACGCCAGGACCGGCGTCGACGCGTTCCGGTTGGGCGGCGAGGAGTTCGTGCTCGTCATGTCGCGGATGACGGAAGAGAAGGCCTATGACATTGCGAGCAAGATCAGCGTCGCCTTCGGCACAGAAGTCGTGGCCACACAACTTGGTCCGTTGCGAAGCACAGTCAGCGGCGGCATCGGCTTTGGCGGAACAAACGGCACCGGTCTCGACGATGTGCTGGCCGAAGCCGACGCAGCACTCTATGCGGCAAAGCGCGCCGGGCGAAATCGCGTCGTCGTTCGGGACCGGGCGAGCAAGGCCGACGGGCCGGCCTTGCGTTCTGCCTGATTGGGGTTTCTATCTTCTTGTTAGACCCATGATCTTGTCGGAAAACCGGATTCCACTTTTCGGAATCATGATCTATTCCGCCGCACCCAGATATTCCGACAGCGGCGGGCAGGAGCAGACAAGGTTGCGGTCGCCGGCGACATTGTCGATGCGTGACACCGGCGGCCAGTATTTTGCCGCCGTATCGGCATCGCCGGCGGGGTAGGCCGCCTCCAGACGCGAATAGGGATGGGTCCATTGGCCGGCCAATGCCTCGGCGGCGGTGTGCGGTGCATTGACCAGAGGATTGTCGGCCAACGGCCATTCACCCCTGGCCACCTTGGCTGCCTCGCCGGCTATGGCAATCATGGCTTCGCAGAAGCGATCCAGCTCGCGCTTGGGCTCGGATTCGGTCGGCTCCACCATCAGCGTGCCAGCGACCGGGAACGACATGGTCGGCGCGTGGAAGCCATAATCGATCAGCCGCTTGGCGATATCGTCGACGCTGATGCCGGCGCTGTCCTTGAGCACGCGGGTGTCGAGGATGCATTCATGCGCGACGCGTCCGTTGCGTCCCTTATAAAGCAGGGGGAAATGCTCGCCAAGCCGCGTCGCCACATAGTTGGCGGAGATGATCGCCGTCTCGGTTGCCTGCTTCAGGCCGGAAGCGCCCATCATGCGGATATACATCCAGGTGATCGGCAGGATCGAGGCGCTGCCGAACGGGGCCGCCGCCACGGCATGGACCGAGCCTTCGGTGACGTGGCCGGGCAGATGCGGCTTCAGATGCGCCTTGACGCCGATCGGGCCGACGCCGGGGCCGCCGCCGCCATGCGGGATGCAGAAGGTCTTGTGCAGGTTCATGTGGCAGACGTCGGCGCCGATATCGCCGGGACGGGCGAGTCCGACCAGCGCGTTGAGGTTGGCGCCGTCGAAATAGACCTGGCCGCCATGGCTGTGGACGAGGGCGCAGAGGTCGCGCGCGCCTTCCTCGAAGACGCCATGCGTCGAAGGATAGGTGAACATCAGCGCCGCGAGATTGTGCGCATGCTCGGCCGCCTTGGCCTGCAGGTCGTCCATGTCGATATTGCCGTCCTCGGTGCAGCGCACGACGACGACGCTCATGCCGGCCATGGCCGCACTTGCCGGATTGGTGCCATGCGCCGAGGAGGGGATCAGGCAGACGGTGCGATGGCCTTCGCCGCGTGACAGATGATAGCGGCGAATGGCGAGCAGCCCGGCATATTCGCCCTGGCTGCCGGCATTGGGCTGCAGGGTCACCGCGTCGAAGCCGGTGATCTCCGCCAACCAGCCTTCCAGCTCGTCGATCATGGCGCGATAGCCTATCGAATGGTTTGCCGGCGCGAAGGGATGCAGGTTGGCGACATCAGGCCAGCTCACTGGCATCATTTCGGCGGCGGCGTTGAGCTTCATGGTGCAGGAGCCGAGCGGGATCATGGCGCGGTCAAGCGCCAGGTCCTTGTCGGCCAGCCGGCGCAGGAAGCGCATCATGTCGGTTTCCGAGTGGTTTTCGCGGAAGACGGGCTGGGTGAGGAACTCCTTGCCGCGCGGTTTTCCTGGCATGGAACTGCCGGCGGCAGCGCCGGCCTTAGCGCCGAAAAGTGCCGCGATCGCCTCCAGATCGACTTCGGTGGAGGTCTCGTCGAAGCTGATGCCGACGTGGTCGGGGTCGATGACGCGCAGCAGGCGGCCCGTCTTTTCTGCGGCGGCGGCAATCGCGCCGGCTCTGCCCTTCACTTCCGCAGTCACCGTGTCGAAGCGGCTTTCGCCGATCACCGAAACGCCCGCTGCCTTGAGGCCGACGGCCAGGCGGTTGGCCAGCGTGTGGACGCGGCCGGCAATCGCCTGCAGCCCGGCAGGGCCATGCCAGATCGCGTAGGCCGTCGCCATATTGGCGAGCAGCGCCTGTGCGGTGCAGATGTTGGAGGTCGCCTTGTCGCGGCGGATATGCTGCTCGCGTGTCTGCAAAGCCAGGCGATAACCGGGACGGCCCTTGCTATCCGTCGACTGGCCAACGAGCCGGCCGGGCATCAGCCGCGTCAGCCTGTCGGAGACCGCGCAATAGGCGGCGTGCGGCCCGCCAAAGCCCATCGGCACGCCAAAACGCTGCATCGGGCCGACGGCGATGTCGGCGCCAAGCCTGGCCGGCGCATCGGTCAGCGTCAAGCCAAGCGGGTCGGCGATGAAGACGACCAGCGCGCCGGCGGCACGGGCCTTGTCGATCGCTGCCTTGTGATTGCCGTAGACGCCGAATGTATCGGGCCAGGAGACCAGCAGGGCGGCGGTGTTGTCGTCGATCACCTCGCCGTCCACCTCGATGCCGAGGGGCTCGGCGCGGGTGCGCACGACGTCCAGCGTCTGCGGGTGCGGCGTGCCGGCCAGTGCCACCTTGGTGCGCTTGTCGCGATGATGGCGCAGCGCAATGCCGACCGCTTCGGCCACCGCCGTCGCCTCGTCGAGCAGCGAGGCCGATGCCACCGGCAGGCCGGTCAATTCTGTCACCAGCGTCTGGAAGTTGAACAGCATTTCCAGCCGGCCCTGGCTGATCTCGGCCTGGTAAGGCGTGTAGGCGGTATACCAGGCCGGGTTCTCGAACAGGTTGCGCTGGATCACCGGCGGCACATGGACGCCATGATAGCCGGCACCGATAAAGCTCTTCAGCACCGTGTTCTTTGCCATCGTCGCCGCGAGCTCGGCCAGCGCTTCCGCTTCGCTTGCGGCGGCGGGCAGGGCCAGCGGCCGGTCGAGCCGGATCGACTTCGGCACTGCCTGACTGATCAGGGTCTCGACCGAAGGGACGCCGATCGTCGCCAGCATGGCTCTGACGTCATGGAGGCCCGGGCCGATATGGCGAGCCGAGAAGGGGTAGGGTGCTGCGGTCATCTTCCTGGTCCTGCTATCAACCAATATGGGCTTTGTAAGCGGCTTCATCGAGGAGGCCATCGAGCTGGCTCTCATTGGCCAGCTTCATCTTCCACAGCCAGCCGTCGCCGGTTGCCGCCGAATTGACGAGCGAAGGATCGGCCGACAGCGCGGTATTGGCCTCGGTGATCTCGCCGTCGACCGGCGCGTAGACATCCGATGCGGCCTTGACCGATTCGACCACCACGGCGGTGTCGCCCTTGGCTAGCTTTCTGCCCAATTCCGGCAGCTCGACAAAGACGAGGTCGCCGAGCTGCTGCTGCGCGTAGTCGGTGATGCCGACGGTGGCGACGCCGCCCTCGACGCGCAGCCATTCGTGATCTTCGGTGAAATAGGTCTTTGCCATTGAAATCATCCTTTGCGGTAGCGATGGGGCGTGAAGGGCAAGGGGTGGATGTCGACCGGGATTTTCGTCCCGCGGACATCGGCGAACAGTTTTGCGCCGGATTTGGCAAGCGGTGTCTGGACGTAGCCCATGGCGACCGGATGACCGGCCGAGGGGCCGAAGCCGCCGGAGGTGACGTGGCCGGCAGGGTTGCCGTCGGCATCGAAAAGGGCAGCACCGGCGCGCACCGGCTGGCGGCCTTCCGGCTTCAGGCCGACGCGTTTTTGCGCCGGGCCGCGCTCGACGATGGCGCGCAGCGCATCGGCGCCGATGAAGGCGCCAGAGGCGCGAACCTCGTTGGGGATCGCCCACATCAGCCCGGCGCTGGCCGGATCGATCTCCGGCGTGATGTCCAGCCCGTGCAGGCACAGCCCGGCTTCGAGCCGCAGGCTGTCGCGGGCAGCAAGGCCGACCCACATCACCCGCTCGTCCTCGAGCAGCCTGGCGACGAGGTTTCTTGCATCCGCTTCCGGCAGGCCGATCTCGAAGCCGTCTTCGCCAGTATAGCCAGACCGGCTCATGAACCAGTTTTCGCGCGCCTCGATGCCGTGCATGAACACCAGCGAACCGGTCTCGATGCCGGCGCGGGAAAGGGCAGCCCACGCTTCGGGGCCCTGGATGGCAAGGAAGACGCGGTCGAGTGCGTCCACCTTCACGTTGAAATCGCCCTCTGCTTCGAAATTTTTGGCCAGTGCGCGCAGATGCTTTTCGTCGGCGGCGGCATTGCCGGCATTGGCGACCATCATGAAGCGCTCGGCGCCGAGCCTGGTGACGATCAGATCGTCCAGAATGCCGGCGGCCTCGTTGAGGAAGAACGTGTATTTGGACTGGAAAACCTCAAGCGCGCCGGCATCGAACGGGCAGGCGCGGTTCAGAAGCGCTGCTGCCCCCGGACCGCTGATTTCGAACAGCTTCATGTGCGAGATGTCGAACAGGCCGGCATGCTCGCGGCTGTGCAGATGCTCTTTCATCACACCGGCCGGATAGGTCAGCGGCATCGACCAGCCGGCGAAGGCGCCAAAGCGCGCACCGGCTGCCACATGCAGATCTTCGAGGGGAAGGTGTTTGGTGTCGTCGCCCGTCATGTCATCTCCAGAGTCGCACGCAAGCGGCCGCGAATGGCGACCAGTCCGTGCCCCTCTGTCTGAAGCCTGAGAGACTCGCGCCCCGTAACTCTGTCGGCAGCGCTTACACCTTCGGCGCGGGGGCAAGCCCCGACTTTCCAGAGTGTCTTTCCCGTCTACGGTTCTTTTGCCTGAGAGATTTCGGGCGATTTCCCCTTCGGCGGCAGCTCTCGCTGCTCTCTCCCGCAAACAGGTAGGACTCGGTCAGGAGCCCTCGACTCGTCATCCATAGCCCGTGGACGACACCTTGTCACCTGCCAGCGACATTTTTACTGGCAAGTCTTCGCTGCATCGTCGCAAACAGGTCGCGACCCTATTGTTTTGCGGGCTCGGGCTTGGCTGTCTCGAAGCGCGACATCCATTTGAAGCTGCCGAACCAGTAGCGGCGAACGCCGCCTATGGTGCCGTCGGCGGTGCGCGCGCCGATCCAGTTGTTGACGTATTGGATGAGGCGGACATCGTCCGGCCGCATGGCAAACGCTTCCGGCGTCCGCAACAGCGGGCCGCCCACCAGCTTGAGCTTGGCGTCATAAAGCCTGGCGGCCATTTGCGGCGTCGGCGATGTCGCCACCATCGCCTGTGCTTGCCCGCTGATGACGGCGGCGAAAACATCGGCCGCATTGTCGAATGACACGATGGCCGCTTTCGGGAATGCTTCCCTCGCGGCGGCTTCGTCCGTCGAGTTGGAGAGCACGGCGATCTTGTAGCCCGGCGCCGCCAGTGCCTTGCCCGGCCTTTTCCCAAGGCTGGCGATCGTCGCCACCATGCGGATATCGGCGGTACCGGTCTGGTCGGAGAACACCACCTCGCGTGCGCGTTCCGGCGTGCTGGCGTAGCCCGCCGCGATCATGTCGAACTCACCCTTGAGCAATCGCGTCTTGAGGTCGTTCCATGGCACCTCGATCAGCTTCAGGTCGACGCCGAGATCGGACGCCAGCCCACTGGTCAGGTCGACATCATAGCCGGCGAACTTCCCGTCGGGCTTCTTGAGGATCCATGGCGGGTTGAGCGCGACGCCGACTGTCAGTGTCTTCTGATCGATGATGCGCTTGAGGCTGTCGTCCGCCCGGGCTGGCAGCAGCGACAAAGCCAACCATGCAGAAAGGGCAAGTATAATAGTGGCGATAATCTTAGCGCGCATTAATATAACCTCACTGAGCCCGTCCGGTTGTCAGACTTACACAGAGGTGCCATTCTGTCGATAGCGGACCCTGATGGAGAGTTGCAATGTCGGCACGGATGGCGGTTACCGGTTCGATGATGTTCCTGGGTTGCATCCTGGGCAACCCGGCGAAGCTTTCGTTGCTGCCGGCGGCAGCGCAGGCTGCGGGGGCAAAACGCGTGGTCTGCTCCAGCGCCGATTACCGTTATTCCTATTGCGGGGTCGATACGCGACGTGGCGTGCAGTTGACCTCCCGTCTATCGAAGGCGCGTTGCGTATACGGTAGAAGCTGGGGCTATGACGGCGGCGGCATCTGGGTCGACAATGGTTGCTCGGCCGAATTCGCAGTCGCCGGCCCCAACCGTAACCCCTCTGCTGGCGACCTCGCCGCAGCCATTATCGTCGGCGGCGTGGTAGGCGCCATTCTCGACAACAGCAATTCGCATCGCCATCATTCCGATAATTACTATCCGAAGCCGCGCCCGCGCCGTTACGACCAATCGATTGATCCGACGCCGCAATTCGACAATCAGGGCAATCCCAACTTCGATACCCACGGCAACTACCAAGGACCGCACGGGCTTGGGAAGCTCGTCACCCCGGACGATAATCCCGACCTGAATCCGGCCCTGCGGAGCGACGGCGACGACAGCGACGATGACAGTTAGTTTAGGTGAAACTGAGATCAGTTTCAGTCAGATGCCGCCGTACCAGTCGTAGCCATTGTCCTCCCAATAGCCGCCTCTGCCGCCGCCGATATTGGCGAAGCCGTCGACCAGCTCGATCTTGTAGAGGTATTTCGGCATCTTGTAGCCGAGCTGGCGCTCGACGCGGACGCGCAGCGGCGCGCCGTTCTCGACCGGCAGCGGCTTGCCGTTGAGGCCATAGGCAAGGATCGTCTGCGGATGACGGGCATCGATCAGGTCGATCGAGCCGTAATATTTGATATCGCCGGCAAGGCTGCGGTCGATCGTATCGAGGCAGTGGAACATGACATAGCGCGCCTGCGGCTTGACCACGGCCTCGTCGAGCACCAGCGACAGCGGCGTGCCGGTCCATTTGGCAATGCAGCTCCAGCCTTCGACGCAGTCGTGGCGGGTGATCTGGGTGCGGCTCGGCATGTTCATCAGCTGCTCGCGGGTCAGCGACAGCGGCTTTTCGACAAGGCCGGAAACCTCCAGCCGCCAGTCGGCGAAATCGCTGGCGAGCAGGCCCTTGTAGAAATCGTCGTCGGGTGCGGTGACGCCGTTCGGCCGCTGCGGCTGGCGAATGTCGGCCTCGGTGAATTCCGGCGCCAGCGCATCAGCGCCGGCAAGCAGTCGCTGCGCCCGCCAGGTCAGGCCATTGGCGCTTTCGAGGAAGCTGCGCAGGCTGTCGCCGACGCCAAGCTGGCTGTCGAAGGCGTCGCAGCCCGACAGCATGATGCCAGAAAGGCCGAGGCTGGCCGAGGTCAGGAACTTTCTTCGGCTTATCTGTGGCTTGGGGCTGATCTCAAATTTCGCCATGTCAGGCACTCCTCTCTGGCGCATTGTCGGCATGCGCCGGCGGGTCGGTTCGATACCAGCCGGTGATGATTGAGCGCAGCTCGTTGATCGGACCGGCGGCCAGGATCATCAGGATGTGGATAATGAAGAAGGCGACGAGCAGCAGCATCACCGTGAAATGAATGGTGCGCGCCGTCTGTCGGCCGCCGAGCAGATCGTTCAGGAACGGCAGCACCGAATCCATGCTCGGCGACATGGCAAGGCCGGTGATGATCATCAGCGGCAGCAGCACGAACAGCACGCCGCCATAAGCCATCTTCTGCAAGGTGTTGTATTCGCGCCTGTGGTGAAACCTGAACCTGGCGTGGTCGACAATGTCTTGCGGCAGCCGCCTGATGTCATCGAGGCGCGGGGCAAGATCGCGGCGCAAATGGCCGTTGATCAGGCTGGCGACCAGCCAGACCAGCAGCGTGGTGGTCAGCACCCAGGCAAAGAAGAAATGAACGACGCGCGCGGTGCCGAGATCGTAATAGGAAGGGATCGTCGCCCAGGACGGGAAAGCCCGGGAAGTCTCCTGGCCGGCCGGACCCGACCAGCCGAGCACGCCGGTAGTATCGAAGCGCTTGCCGAAGATTTCGGTATAGCCGCGCGGGCCAGCCGCGGTATTCTCGGCGCCAATGGCGAAGATGGTGTTGTTGTAGCCAAAGCCCGACTCCTTGCCGATGTAGAGCTGCGGGCGGGCGTTGAAAATCTGCAGGCCGGAAAGCAGCATGAAGAACAGCGCGATCGCCCACAGCCAATGCGTCAGCCGCGTCCAGCGTGACTGGCGATAGATCAGCGTCGCATCGCTCGGCGCGGCGGTATCTGCTCCGGCGGCTTGGTTTCTGGCAAGCGATTCCATCTGTTGTTTCCTCCGGCCGCGCGTTCGCCACAGCCTCGTCAGATCTCTTCTCTCCCAAATACGTCGCCAGCCTAAGCGATGTTTCACCCGATCACGGATTTATTACGGACTGCCGAGGCTGACCGCGAGGTTGACCGCGGCTGCCACGATGACGGTGTTGAAGAAGAACGACAGGATCGAATGCACAAGCACGACACGGCGCATTTGCGAGGTCGTGACGTTGGTGTCGGCGGTTTGCGCCGTCATGCCGATCACTGTCGAAAAATAGAGGAAATCCGAGCCCTCCGGCCGCTTGCCGCCGGGGAAGTCGAGGCCGCCGACTGGAATCCTCTTTTTGGTGTCGCCATCCATCGCATCGCCGTCCAACCAATAGAGATGTGCGTAGTGAAGTGCCGCCATGGCATGGATGGTCAACCAGCCAAGCGGGATAGACAATAACGCGACCGTAAGCTCGACGGCGTCCGCGCTCTTCTCCCTGTTGATCAGTTGAAACAACGAAATGATGGCAATAGCGACCACAACCAGAGTGACCGCGAAGATCGCCAATACCGGCAGGTCAGTGTCGCCTGCATTCTTGCGCAGATAGCTGCCGGTAAGCCGTGGCATGTGGGCGATGACAAGAACCAGATAGGCGGCAAAGAACACATTGGCGCCGATCGAATAGGCGAGCGGCGCACGCCAGATCAGCGCTGCCCCAAAGGCTGCCACGCCGATGCAGGCCGACACCGCAAACAGCGTGTGGCGTCGCATGGGCATCTTGGTCGGGGTACCAGTCGCCATGGCCTTCAGTCCGCTGACGCGGATTTCAGCGCTCGCCGTAGGATGCGGTCAAGCTCGCCTAGGAACCGCGAGCGATCCTGCGGCGCGAAGCTCGAATTGTAGCCCTTGCTTTCGCCGGTTTCGCGCAGGTGCTGCTTGAGATCGCGCATTGCTACCGCCATGCCGATCGTTTCGGGCGTAAACGGGCGTCCGGTCGGACCAAGTACGTGGGCGCCAAGCGCCACCGCGCGCGCGGCAAGCGGGATATCGGCGGTTACCACAATGTCGTTGGACCGGGCATTTTCGACGATCCAGTCGTCGGCGGCGTCCGCGCCCTTGGAGACGACGACATTGCGGATCATCGGATCGCGCGACGGACGCAAGCCGCCATTGGAGACGAAGGTGACGACGATGCCGTGCCGCTCGGCGACTTTTTCGACCTCGGCCTTCACCGGGCAAGCGTCGGCGTCGACGAGAATAGCAGGTGCGGGCATCGTTGTTCCAAATGTGAAAGAGCCGGGCGGCGTCGCCCGGCTCGATCGATGATAGTCGAGCGGCTACTAGGCCGGCAACGCGCCGGATCTCTTGGCCGTCCAGGTGGCGATATAGTCCATCAGGCCAGGATTGAGGCAATCATAAGGTTCGAGCCCGATCGACTTCAGCTGTGACCTTATGCCGTCCATGCGGCTCGGATCGACACCGGATTCGATGATCGACGAGACAAAGGCGGTGAAGCCCGGAGGCGACCAGCCATCCTCCTGGAAGCGTTCCGGATGGATGAAGGACAGCCCCTTGAAAGCGTGGTCGCGCTCGACCGGGCCGTGCATGTGGACGCCGCAGCCGGTGCAGGCATGGCGCAGGATCAGCGCGTCCGGATCGACCACCTTCAGCTTGTCGCCGTTTTCGGTCACCGTCACGTCGTTTGTACCGGCAACCGCCACGATCGAGAACAGCGCGCCTTCCGGCTTCCAGCATTTGGTGCAGCCGCAGGCATGGTTATGGGCGATCTGGCCCTTGACCTTCACCTTGACCGGGTTGCTGGTGCAGGCGCAGACCAGCGTGCCGCCGGCAAAGTCGGGCTTTTCCCGGGGCAGGCCATTGTCGATTTTAGGATGCAGTTTTTCCGGCATTTTTGTCTCCTCCCGTGTTGAACATGTGCATTGTCGGCCGCTGGCTGGTTAGCCGGCGGCTTTCTCCTCCTCAGTAAACCACCACGCTCCTGATCGACTTGCCTTCATGCATCAGGTCGAAGCCCTTGTTGATGTCCTCGAGCTTCAACGTGTGGGTGATCATCGGATCGATCTCGATCTTGCCGGCCATGTACCAGTCGACGATCTTCGGCACGTCGGTGCGGCCGCGCGCGCCGCCGAAGGCGGTGCCCATCCAGGTGCGGCCGGTGACCAGCTGGAACGGCCGCGTCGAGATCTCCTGGCCGGCGCCGGCAACGCCGATGATGACCGACTTGCCCCAGCCGCGATGCGACGCTTCAAGCGCCTGGCGCATGACCTTGGTGTTGCCGGTGCAGTCGAAGGTGTAGTCGGCGCCGCCGATCTGGTCGGCGCCGCGCTTGGTCATGTTGACGAGATGGGCCACGATGTCGCCGTCGATCTCCTTCGGATTGACGAAATGCGTCATGCCGAATTTCTCGCCCCATTCTCGTCTGTCGTTGTTCACATCGACGCCGATGATCATGTCGGCGCCGGCAAGCCGCAGGCCCTGGATGACGTTGAGGCCGATGCCGCCGAGGCCGAACACGACCGCCGTCGCGCCTTGCTCGACCTTGGCCGTGTTGATCACAGCACCGATGCCGGTGGTGACGCCGCAGCCGATGTAGCAGATCTTGTCGAAGGGCGCGTCGGCATCGACCTTGGCCACCGCGATCTCGGGCAGCACGGTGAAGTTGGAAAAGGTCGAGCAGCCCATATAGTGGAACAGCCTGTCCTTGCCGATCGAGAAGCGCGAGGTGCCGTCGGGCATCAGGCCCTGTCCCTGGGTGGCACGGATGGCGGTGCACAGATTGGTCTTGCGCGACAGGCAGGACGGGCACTGCCGGCATTCGGGCGTATAGAGCGGGATGACATGGTCGCCCTTCCTGACCGAAGTGACGCCCTTGCCGACGTCGACGACGACGCCGGCGCCCTCATGGCCAAGGATCGCCGGAAACAGGCCTTCCGGGTCGGCGCCCGACAGCGTGAACTCGTCGGTGTGGCAGATGCCGGTTGCCTTGATCTCGACCAGCACCTCGCCATCGCGAGGACCCTCGAGGTCGACCTCCATGATCTCCAGCGGCTTTCCGGCGGCGACAGCAACAGCGGCGCGCGTTTTCATCAGGCAATCCTCCCAAGACGGTCTGCAATCCAAGCTAGATTTAACTTACCATTCAGCTCCGCGCTATGCACGAAGCGACGTTCCGACCCCGGATTTTCGTCAGCACCCGCCGATCTGCTGCGGGATAGGCTCCGACTTTGCCTTGACCGCCCTTCTGAAGCCCATAAAACGGGAAGCCCGTTAAAAAAGGGCAGCCGAGGGACGAGGCCTGCATGTTCACAAAGATCCTGGTCGCCAACCGTGGCGAGATCGCCTGCCGCGTGATCAAGACGGCGCGGAAGATGGGCATCGTCACCGTCGCGGTCTATTCCGATGCCGACCGCGACGCCGTGCATGTCGAAATGGCCGACGAGGCGGTGCATATCGGGCCTTCGCCGGCCACGCAAAGTTATCTGGTCCCGGAAAAGATCATCGCCGCCTGCAAGGCCACAGGAGCAGAGGCCGTGCATCCCGGCTACGGTTTCCTGTCCGAGCGGGCATCCTTCTGCGAAGCGTTGGAGCAGGAAGGCATCGTCTTCATTGGCCCGAAGCCCAAGGCCATCAAGGCGATGGGCGACAAGATCGAATCGAAGAAGTTCGCCAATGCGGCCAAGGTGTCGACGGTGCCCGGCTGGCTCGGCGTCGTCGAAAACGCCGCCCATGCCGAAAGAATAGCCGGCGAAATCGGCTATCCCGTGATGATCAAGGCCTCGGCCGGCGGCGGCGGCAAGGGCATGCGCATTGCCTGGAGCAAGGCAGAGGTGCGCGACGGCTTCGACCGGGCGCGGTCGGAGGCCAAAAGCTCGTTCGGCGATGACCGCGTCTTCATCGAAAAGTTCATCGTCGACCCGCGCCATATCGAAATCCAGGTGCTCGCCGACGCGCATGGCAGCACGCTCTATCTCGGCGAGCGCGAATGCTCGATCCAGCGCCGCAACCAGAAGATCGTGGAGGAGGCGCCGTCGCCGTTCCTCGACGCCAAGACCCGCAAAGCCATGGGCGAGCAGTCGGTGGCGCTGGCCAAGGCCGTCGACTATCAGAGCGCCGGCACGGTCGAGTTCATCGTCGACAGCGACAAGAACTTCTATTTCCTGGAAATGAACACGCGGCTGCAGGTCGAGCATCCGGTGACGGAGCTCATCACCGGCATCGACCTGGTCGAGCAGATGATCCGCGTGGCGGCCGGCGAAAAGCTCGCCATCAAGCAGAGCGACGTCAAGCTGAACGGCTGGGCGGTGGAAAGCCGCCTCTATGCCGAAGATCCGTATCGCAATTTTTTGCCGTCGATCGGCAGGCTGACGAAGTATCGGCCGCCCGAGGAAGGAAAATTCGGCGACATCGTTATCCGCAACGATACCGGCGTCACCGAAGGCTCGGAAATCTCGATGTTCTATGACCCGATGGTCGCCAAGCTGTGCACCTGGGCGCCAACGCGGCTGGCGGCGATCGACGTCATGTCGGAAGCGCTGGACAGTTTCGTCGTCGACGGCATCGAGCACAACATACCGTTCCTGGCGGCGCTGATGCAGCATCCGCGCTGGCGAGAAGGTCAGATATCGACCGGGTTCATCGCCGAGGAGTATCCCGACGGCTTCGCGCCCATTGCGCCGAACAGTGAAGAAAACGCGGTACTGGCCGCGATCGCAACCGCGGTCGAACTGCTGCGCCGCGACCGGCTCGACCGGCTGGGCGGGCGGCTGGCGCCGCATTCCGGCGCGTTGAAACGCGATTGGGTGGTGAAGATCGGCCCGGACTATCTTTCGGTCGCCATCGTCGAAGGGATGATTTCCATTCCGATGGAGCTCGACCTCACAATCGACGGCAAGGCACTGACCGTGAACTCCGACTGGCGGCCGGGCGATCTCATCTGGCGCGGCACGGTCGGCGGCCGCAAGGTCGCGGCGCAGGTCAGGCCGGTGCTGAACGGGTTCCGCATCGCCTGGAAAGGCATCTCGGTGACAGCCCGCGCCATGCTGCCGCGCACCGCCGAACTCGAAAGGCTGATGCCGGAAAAAGTGGCGCCGGATACCTCGAAGATGCTGCTTTGCCCGATGCCTGGCCTCGTCGTGTCGATCGCCGTTGCCGAGGGGCAGGAGGTCAAGGCCGGCGAGACGCTTGCCGTGGTCGAAGCGATGAAGATGGAGAACGTGCTGCGCGCCGAGCGCGACCTCATCGTCTCGAAGCTCAACGCCAAGCCCGGCGACAGCCTTGCCGTCGATGCGGTGATCATGGAATTCGCGTGAGGCTGTAATCTGCTTGAGGTTGGCGGGACGGAGGGGGAGCGAGGGAACGCGATCCTGCAATTGGTTGAGCACGCTCGCTTGAGGAGGGACAAGGCGAGGGGCGTGCGGAATTCGCTTTTTTTGCCCTCACAACGTATTTTGTTCTTGCTTTGTGCCGGCAGCTATGCTAATAATTTGCATATGGTGCTAAATGGCTCCAACGACCCGCCCGCTGTGGCGGGTTTTGTGTTTCCGGCCTGAGGTTGGCGGGACTGCGCCCCTCTCTGTCCTGCCGGACATCTCCCCCACGAGGGGGGAGATCGGCAGCTTCGGCGGTTGCTCTAAACGTCCAAAGCCCCAATCGCTTCTGCTGGACTCGTGTTACCCGGTGCCGGACAATACATCTTGATCGACTGAGTCCCTGTTAGGCGGCGCGAAAAAAACATGGCGGATGAGAGACTTCCACGCGATCCCTTGCTGCGCGAGGCCTATGCAAAGGCATCGCGGGCAGAGGCGGCGGCGCGTCGGTTCATTCATCTGCGCGTGCATTCGGCCTATTCGCTGCTCGAAGGTGCCTTGCAGCTCGGGAAGATCGTCGGCCATGCGGTGCAGGACGAATGCCCGGCAATCGCCGTCACGGACACCAACAATCTGTTCGGTGCGCTGGAATTCGCGCAAAAGGCAGTGAAGGACGGCATCCAGCCGATCATCGGCTGCCAGATCGACCTCGCCTTTTCCGGTGAGGCGAACGACAGCCAGCGCGACCGCAGGCGGCAGGGGCCGGAGATGCGGCCGGTGGTCCTGATCGCCGCCACCGAGGCCGGCTACGGCAATCTGGTCAGGCTGGTCAGCCGCGTCTACCTCGAGACACCGCCCGGCGAGGCGGTGCATCTGACGAGCGAGATGCTGCAGGGCCATTCCGACGGTCTGATCTGCCTTACCGGCGGGCCGCGCGGTCCGATCGGCAATGCCTTGAAAGAGGACCGCCGTGAACTAGCCGAGACCCGGCTGCTGGCGCTCAAGGGCCTGTTCGGCGACCGGCTCTATGTCGAACTGGAACGGGTCTCCGGCTACGACCGCGCGATCGAGCAGTCGTCGGTCGATCTCGCCTACCGCCACGATCTGCCGCTGGTTGCCACCAACGAAGCGTTTTTCTTCTCTCGTGAAGACTATGAGGCGCATGACGCCCTGATCGCCATCGCCGAAGGTTCCGTGGTTGCGGCCGATAATCGCCGCCGCCTGTCGCCCGACAATTTCCTGAGAAGCCAGGCCGACATGGCGAGGCTGTTCGCCGACCTGCCGGAAGCGATCGACAACACCGTCGAGATCGCACTGCGCTGCTCCTACTACCCGAAGACACGAAACCCGATCCTGCCGCGCTTTGCCGGCCGCGATGTCGCCGACGCCGATGCAGCGGTCAAGGCGGAGGCGCAGGAGCTTGCCAGGCAGGCGCATGAAGGGCTGGAGGCGCGGCTGGCGGCGCACGGGCCGACGCCCGGCTATACAGTCGAGCAATATCGCGAGAGGCTGGATTTCGAGCTCGGGGTCATCGAGAAGATGAAATATCCCGGCTATTTCCTGATCGTTGCCGACTTCATCAAATGGGCCAAGGCGCAAGGCATTCCGGTCGGCCCGGGCCGCGGATCAGGCGCCGGCTCGCTGGTCGCGTATTCGACGACCATCACCGACATCGATCCGCTGCGTTTTTCGCTGCTGTTCGAGCGCTTCCTCAATCCCGATCGCGTGTCGATGCCCGACTTCGACATCGACTTCTGCCAGGACCGGCGCGAGGAGGTCATCCGCTACGTCCAGCAGAGATACGGCCGCGACCAGGTCGGCCAGATCATCACCTTCGGTACCCTGCAGGCGCGCGCCGTGCTGCGCGACGTCGGCCGCGTGCTGCAGATGCCTTACGGGCAGGTCGACAAGCTGAGCAAGATGGTGCCGTCGAACCCGGCCAATCCGGTCAAGCTCGCCGACGCCATCGCCAACGAGCCGCGCTTTGCCGAGGAGGCCGAGCGCGAGCCGATCGTACAGACGCTGCTCGACACGGCGCAGAAGCTGGAAGGTCTGTACCGACACGCCTCGACTCATGCCGCCGGCATCGTCATCGGCGACCGGCCGCTGTCGGAACTGGTGCCGATGTACCGCGATCCGCGCTCGGACATGCCGGTCACCCAGTTCAACATGAAGTATGTCGAGCAGGCCGGGCTGGTGAAATTCGACTTTCTTGGCCTGAAGACGCTGACCGTGCTGGACAGGGCGGTCAAGCTGATCCGCCGCCGCGGCATCGAGATCGATCTTGCCCACATTCCGCTCGACGACCCGGAAACCTACGCCATGCTGTCGCGCGGCGAAGTGGTCGGCGTGTTCCAGGTGGAAAGTGCCGGCATGCGCAAGGCGCTGATCGGCATGCGGCCCGACTGTATCGAGGACATTATCGCGCTCGTTGCGCTCTACCGGCCGGGGCCGATGGAGAACATCCCGACCTACAACGCCAGAAAGCACGGCGAGGAGGAGATGGCGTCGATCCACCCGAAGATCGACCATCTCGTCAAGGAGACGCAAGGCGTCATCGTCTACCAGGAACAGGTGATGCAGATTGCGCAGGAGCTCTCCGGCTATTCGCTGGGCGAAGCCGATCTGCTGCGCCGCGCCATGGGCAAGAAGATCCGCGCCGAGATGGACAAGCAGCGCGAGCGCTTTGTTTCGGGCGCGGTCGAGCGCGGCGTCGGCAAGCCGCAAGCCGACTTCATCTTCGACCTGCTGGCAAAGTTTGCCGACTACGGTTTCAACAAATCGCATGCCGCCGCCTATGCCGTCGTCTCCTACCAGACCGCCTATCTGAAGGCGCATTACCCCGTCGAATTCCTGGCGGCATCGATGACGCTCGACATGGGCAATACGGACAAGCTCGCCGATTTCCGCCAGGATGCGCTGCGCCTCGGCATCGAGGTGGTGGCGCCGTCGGTGATGACGTCGTTCCGGGATTTCGAGGTCGGCGAGAACCGCATCTTCTATTCGCTGGCCGCGCTCAAAGGCGTCGGCGACGCCGCAGTCGAGCACATCGTCGCCACGCGCGGCGAAAAACTGTTCAAGAGCCTCGCCGATTTCTGCGAAAGGGTCGATCCGAAGATCGTTGGCAAACGCGTCTTCGAGAGCCTGATCATGGCCGGGGCGCTCGACTGCTTCGGTCTCGACCGGGCGGCGATGATGGCCGGCGTCGAGCGGATGATGGGGCTGGCATCCTTGGCGCAGCAGAATGCCGTCACCGGCCAGCACGACATCTTTGGCGCCTCGCTGGGCGCACAGTCGCAGGCACTCAACTTGCCGGCGACCGACCCCTGGCTCGCCGCCGACCGCCTGCACCGCGAGTTCCAGGTGGTCGGGTTCTATCTCTCGGCGCATCCGCTCGACGAATACAAGGCGGCGCTGCAGAAAATGCGGGTGCAGACCTGGGCCGAATTCTCGGCCGCCGTCAAACGCGGCGCGGCCGCCGGCCGGCTCGCCGGTACCGTCACCACCAAGCAGGAACGCAAGACGCGCACCGGCAACAAGATGGGCGTCGTGCAGTTTTCCGACACGTCCGGCCAGTATGAAGCGGTGCTGTTTTCCGAGGGACTGGCGCAATATCGCGACCTGCTCGAGCCCGGCCGCTCGGTGGTCATCACCGTTTCGGCCGAGGACAGGCCGGAAGGCGTCAATCTGCGCATCCAGACCGTGCAGTCGCTGGAGGACGAGGCAAGCCGCGTCCAGAAGGCGTTGCGCATCTTCGTGCGCGACGCAGCACCGATCGGCACGCTTGCCGGCCAGCTTGCCGTCAAGGGCGAGGGACAGGTAAGCTTTGTGCTGATAAAGGATGACGGCCAGGGGGAGGTCGAGATCGAATTGCCCAGTCGTTATCGTATCTCGCCTCAGATCGCGTCAGCCATGCGCGCGGTGCCGGGCGTGGTTGAAGTGGAGCTGGTTTAAATACCGAAACCTTCGGGTTTTGGCGATTGGGGGCGCCATGGATGAACGCGCAGCCGCTTTCGAACTGACACGGATGGTCAACGGGTACCGCGTCTCGCAGGCGATCTCGGTCGCCGCGACGCTCGGCATCGCCGACCACATCAAGGACGGCAAGCGCTCGGCAGCAGATCTGGCAAGCCTGACCGACACACATCCGCGCGCGCTCTATCGGTTGCTGCGGGCGCTTGCGGCGGTCGGCATATTTCACGAGGCAGAGGACGGGCAGTTCTCGCTAACGCCGCTTGGCGGCGCCTTGCGCTCCGATGCTGAGTTTTCCGCTGCACCCTGGGCCGCCTTCGTCGGAAGGCCCTATTACCGGCAAGCGTGGAGCGAACTGCTCTACAGCATCCAAACCGGCAAGAACGCATTTCGCCACGCGCATGGCAAGGGCGTCTGGGAATACCGGGCAGAGCATCCAGAGGAGTCCGCTATCTTCGATCGCGCCATGGCAGCGAATTCGCGCGGCGTGGCGGCAGCCATCCTGGCGGCGTATGATTTTTCGTCGTTTCCGGTCATCATGGACGTCGGCGGTGGCCAGGGCGCGCTGCTTGCCGAAGTCCTGGCCGCGACCCCGGGCAGCCGCGGCATCCTTTTCGACCAGCCGCATGTGGTAGCGCCGGCCGCCTCGGTGCTGGCGGCGAAAGGTGTCGCCGATCGCTGTGAGATCGTCGGAGGCGATTTCTTTGCCGAGCTGCCCGTGGCGGCCGACGCGCTGCTGCTCAAATGAATTTTGCATGACTGGGACGACGAGACCAACGTCGCGATCCTGCAAAACTGTCGCCAGGCGATCCGTGCGGGCGGCAAGTTGCTGGTTTTTGAGGCCGTGCTTGAGCCGCCCAATCAGGGGGCGAATGCCAAATTCTCCGACCTCAACATGCTGGTCGCGCCCGATGGCCAGGAGCGGACGGCCGATGAATTCAAGTCGCTGCTGGCAAAGGGTGGCTTCGAGGTGACCGAGATCATCCAGGCAGGGCCACGCATCAGCGTTGTAGAGGCAAGGCCGGTTTGATCGCGGCTGAAGCCATTTGCCGCAACCGCCGGGATCGGTCGGATGGCGCAAGCTTCCGCCTGCCTTGTCGACTGGACGTCTGTCGCAGCGAAGGCTATCGCGATCGTCATGAAGGTAGCTGACAAGAACGGAGCCCAAGATATTTCAGCCTTGGCCCGGCTGCGCGACATGTTGCGCAAGCTGTATCACGGGCGCACAGCGGCGGCGTTCCGGTTTCAGCTTGCGGCTGTTGTCATCGACCTTGCCATCATTGCGTTTTTCATCGCCACGCCGGTGATCCAGAAGTCGTCTTCGTTCCTCTGGCTGGACTACTCCGTGGCAGCACTTGTCGCCGCCGACATGATTGCCCGGCTGCTTGCCTCCAACGACATGCTGCGCCTGATGAAACAGCCGGCGTCGTGGATTGATGCCTTCATCCTGCTGACTCTGCTGATGCCTACGGCGCTGGCCAATCTCGGTTTTTTGCGCATCCTGCGGCTGTGGTCGCTGTCGCGTAGCGGTGCGCTGTGGCGATTTCTCGAGATGCGCGGCTTCAGGCGATGGCGCGAGGCGAGCCGTGCGGTCATCAATTTCCTGACATTCCTCTTTGTCATCACGGGTTTCGTCTACACCTTCTTCTTCCGCACCGTGGGTGGTCTCGAGGGCTATGTCGATGCGCTGTATTTCACGGTCGCCACGGTCACCACGACCGGTTTCGGTGACATCGTCCTGCCCGGTGTGGCCGGCAAGCTCACCGCGATCGCCACCATGATCATTGGCATATCGCTGTTCGTCCGGCTTGCACAGGCGCTCTTCCGTCCCACCAAGGTGTTCTTTCCTTGCCCGCAATGCGGGCTGCAGCGGCACGAGCCCGACGCCGTTCATTGCAAGGCCTGTGGGCACGTTCTGAACATACCCGACGACGGCGATTGAAACGCAGGGCTACGCTGCCGCCACTTCCGCAGGTTTGGCGGCTTTTTTCTGCAGGTTGAGCAGATTGCCAAGCAGGATCAGCAGGGCGCCCCCGGCGGTGAAGGCGTCGATCTGCTCGTGATAAAGCAGCCATCCGATCATCGCCGACAGCGGTACGCGCAAAAAGTCCATTGGCGAGATGACCGTCGCATCGGCATAGACAAGTGCGCGGGCCATGCAGAAATGCGACGACATGCCGGTAAACGCGATCAGCAGGATCCACGGCCAGAGCTCGAGCGACGGGCTGCGCCATTCGTAAAGCGCCGGGACGAGGCCAAGCACCGACTGGATGATCAGCATCCAGAAGATGATGCGCACGACGCTGTCCGTCCGCGTCAGCGACTTGACGAGAACCACCGAGACGCCGAAGCAGACCGCTGCTCCCAGCACGATAACATGCCCCGGATTGACCGCGCCGACGCCCGGACGCACGATGATCACCACGCCGATCAGCCCCAGCACGATCGCCGCCAGCCTTGGCCGGGAGAGCCTTTCGCCGAGGAAAGCTACCGCCAGCAGCGCAGTCCAGATCGGCGTCGTGAATTCGATCGAGATCAGCACCGCAAGCGGGATCAGCGTCAAGGCATAAAGCCAGGCAGCCTGGCCGGTATAATGGACGACGTTGCGGGCGAGATGGGCCAACGGGCGTCCGGTGCGCATCGCCGGAAAACCGCCTGACATCATGACCAGCGGCAGCAGGATGAAAAAGCCGATCACCGAGCGCAGCTCGAGCACCTGGAAGACGTTGAGTTCTGCCGTCGTGGCGCGGCCGGCCACCGACATCGCCAGGAACGAGGCGATCGACAGCGCCATCCAGAACGCGGCCTTGGGGATCGAGGGTGCGGGTGCCATGGGCGCTATGTCGCAAGCCGGCGCTTTCATCGCAACCGCTAGCCGGCGCATTCGACTGGGCCAGCCGTGAAGCGTTGCAAACAGTGACGTTGAAGCCGGAACCCGCTGCTGAGGGAAGCGTTGGTCCCTCAGTGTTTGCGTGCTGTGTTTTGGATACCAACGAGGAGCGGTCCGATGAAATCACTTGCACGATTTGTACTTGCCGGGTGCCTGACGGCCGGGGCCGGCGCAGCGCATGCCGACGATCCGGATTTTCTTCGCTCATTCCAGGGGAATTTCGCCGGCAAAGGCACCGTCAAGGTCACCACCGATGCGCCGACGGTGAATGTCTCCTGTCATTTCAATTCCGACGCAACGTCGAGCTCGCTATCGCTCGACGGCAGCTGCCGCGGTCTTATCGTGGTGACGCGCGCCATCAGCGCCGATCTCAAATCGAGCGGGACGAAATACACCGGCACCTATGTCGGATCGCGCACCGGGCCGGCGCAATTGAGCGGCAGCCGCTCCGGCAACGCGATAAATCTCGGCATCCGTTGGGCCAAGGAGGTCAATGGCGATCGCAGGGCGCAAATGACTGTTGAGAAAACCGACGAGAACGGCATGCGGCTGACCGTCGTCGATACCGATCCGAAAACCGGCAAGAGTGTGGTGACCAGCAGGATCGATCTGCGGCGCACCTGACTATCACTCCTCGACCGGTTCGGGCGGATGGGCATCGCGGCCCTTGCCGAAGGTATAGCCGGTTTCCACCGCCCTGCGGCCGAACTTGCCGCGCAGCGTATCGATAGCGCCTTCGGCCATGGCGCGCTTGCGTGACTGGACGTCGACCAGATCGGGCGGGTCCGCCCGGTCATCGTCGGAGAGGTCGCTGACGCCAATGCCGAGCAGCCGGTATTTCGTGCCGTCGGCCTCCTTGCGCAGCAGTTCGAGCCCGGTCGAAAAAATGCGGTCGGCCAGCCGGGTCGGATCGCCGAGCTGGCGATTGCGCGTGCGGATCTTGAAATCCTGGGTCTTCAGCTTGAGGACGACGGTGCGTCCGGCAATGCCGGATTTCTTCAGCCGGGCCGAGACTTTTTCCGACAGCGCCCTCAACACCGAGACCAGGTCGTCGACGGAGGCGATGTCGGTGTCGAAAGTGGTTTCCGCCGAGACGCTTTTCGCGTCCTGGTCGGGAACGACGCGACGGTCGTCCTCGCCGCGCGAAAGCCGGTAGAGCCGGTCACCCATAACGCCGTAGCGGCGCATCAGATCGCCGCGTTCCATGCGCTGCAACTGGCCGATGGTGCGGATGCCGTCGCGCTCGAGCGTGACAGCAAAGGCCTTGCCGACCCCCCAGAGCAGCGTCACCGGCTGCTCGGCCAGGAAGCCGATAGCCTCGGTCTCGCCGATCACCGAAAAGCCGCGCGGCTTGCGGAAGTCCGATGCCACCTTGGCCAGGAACTTGCAATAGGAAAGGCCGGCCGAAACGGTGATGCCGATCTCCTTTTCCACGCAGAGTGCGAAGCGCGCCAGCACCACCGCAGGCGGCAGGCCATGCAAGCGCTCGGTGCCGGCGAGGTCGAGAAAGGCCTCGTCGATCGAGAGCGGCTCGACCAGCGGCGTCAGCGCCTGCATCATGGCGCGCACCTCGCGGCCGACGCGCACGTATTTTTCCATGTCCGGCGGCAGGACCACCGCTTCGGGACAGGCTTCGAGCGCCTTGAACATCGGCATTGCCGAGCGCACGCCATGGATCCGGGCGATGTAGCAGGCGGTGGATACGACGCCACGCTTGCCGCCGCCGATGATCAATGGCCGGTCCTTCAACGCCGGGTTGTCGCGCTTTTCGACCGCCGCGTAGAACGCGTCGCAGTCGATATGGGCAAGGCGCAACCGGTAGAGCTCCGGATGGCGGGCGAGCCTTGGACTGCCGCAGCGCTCGCAACGGCGTGCCTCGCTGCGCTGAAAATTCAGGCAGTCGCGGCAAAAACCGTGTTCGGGGTTGTTGACAGGAGCCGCCATCGCTGCGAACATAAAGAGAACAAATGCAATGGTACGTCAGGACGGACGCCACGACAAGGCGGTGGGCCGGGAGAGAGCTCATGAATACGACCATAGCGCCGCTAGTGCCTGAGCTTTGGGCGGATTTCGAGGATCTTTTCGGCAAGCAGGGCGCCTGTTACGGCTGCTGGTGTACGCATTTCCGGTTAGCGCCTGCGGTGCGCCGCGCGAGCAATCGCGAGCGCAACAAGGACCACATCAAGGCGCGAATCGAGGCCGGGCCGCCGCCCGGCCTGTTGGCTTTCGAGGGTGGCCAGGCGGTCGGCTGGATGCAGATCGGCCCGCGTGCCGACGTGCCCGAATGGAACAACCAGGGCAGGGGGTCGGCGCCGATCGACCCCGCCGACGCCGCCGATCCGGGCGTCTGGGCGATCTCCTGCTTCTTCATCCGCACCAAGGCACGCGGCAGGGGCCTGTCGCACCGCCTGGTCCAAGGCGGCATCGAGTTCGCCCGCCAGAACGGCGCGCGCCTGATCGAGGCCTGCCCCATCGACCTGTCGAAGGATTCGCGGTCGATCGGGCTGTTCGTCGGCTCGTCGCGGGTCTTCGAAAAGGCCGGGTTCCAGCGGTTGGTCGAACGCAAGCCAGGCCGACCGCTGGTGCGGCTGGTGCTGTGACAGCCGCCGCAACATATAGACCTTGTCTTGCGGCTGCGATGGTATTTGCCTACCAGTGATAGAACGGCTTGAGGGCCGCGACTAAGTGAGGATCGACATGAAGCGCGTTTTGCCAGTTGTTTTACTTCTTGCCTGCAGCGCACCGGCCTTCGGCCAAGCGGTCGACAGGCAAGGCGCAAAGCAGCTTTCCGACGACCTGGCGCACTATATCGGCAAGAAGCCGTTCGACATCGGGTTCGTGAAAATTTCAGTCGACGGCGATGCCTACAAGCTCGCTTTCGACTTCAAGCCGGTCACGGATTTGATGGCAAAGCAGCAGGCCTTCAAGTTCGACGTCACGCCTTACTTCATCTTGGTCAAGCCACGCAAGGATGGACACTGGGACGTTTCGGCGGACGTGTCCCCGAAGGGGTCTATCGATTTCGTTGGCCCTGAGGGGGCGCAGCACATCGACTTCTCCGTGTCGGACAACAAGTTCACCGGAGTTTATGACCCTGACCTGGCCGCTTTCGCGAGCGCAACCGGTTCGATGGCTGGCATGACGATGACTACCCGAGAGCCTAAGCAGCAGGCGGATGTCACGGTCGGCGCTGGCACTGCCGCAATAGTTTCGACCAAGTCCGCAAATGGCGGCATCGATTTCACGGTGACGGAAAAAATAACGAACTTCGCCGAAACGATCAAAGTCAACGATCCCAAAAATGGGTTGAGTTTTCCGGCTGCTGTAAAAGCACCTGAACTTTCCGTGGACGCGACCGGCAAGGGTTTGCGGACAAAGCCGCTGCTCGACCTGCTTGCTTTCATCGTGGCGACTGATGATGCAGCCAAATTCAAGGCGGATGAGGCGGAGTTCAAATCGCTTCTGACGGCAGCACTGCCATTGTGGGAGCGGATCGACGGCACCTACGGCTTCAAGGACTTTGTGGTGGAGAGCCCGGTAGGCATGTTCGGTGCGACGCAACTGAAGACTGCCGTCGGCATGGACGGCATCGCCAAGGACGGCAAGATCAACTACGCGTTCAAGGTTTCCGGCCTGACAACGCCACAGCAGGTGCTGCCCAGCTGGAGCGTCGCGTTGCTGCCGACGGATATCGACCTCAACTTCGGCGGCACCAACATCGATCTGGACAGCATGGCGAAGAAAACCATCGAAACCCTTGATTTCAGCAAGGATCCACCGCTGCCGGCAGATTTCGGCAAGCAGATCTTCGCCGATTTCCTGGCCAAGACGCCAAAGGCCGTTCTCGGACACAGCACGATCAAGAACGGCAACATCGAGATTGCGATGGAAGGCGAAATTACGTTCCCCGGCAAGAAGCCCGAGGCGAGCATGACCATCGATGTCGCGGGCTATGACAAGATCGTGGAGGCCCTGCAGACGGCGGCTAAGACCGAACCGGAAGCGGCACAGCATTTTCCGTTCGCACTCGCCGTCAAAGGGTTCGGCAAGGCACTGCCGGATGGTCGACTGGAATGGATCATCAACGCCAAGGCAGACGGCTCGGTCACGGTCAACGGCGCCATGCTGAAGCCGGCCGATGCCGTTCAGGACAACCCCTTCATGGACCCAAGCGATGTTACCGTTCCGGATCATGGCTCGGGCGAGAATGACAATGGCGGGGCAGGGGCGAAGTTGAAACCCTAAATGCCGAGCTTGGAGCGGTTCATCGTTTCACGAAAGCGCCGATCCGCTCCATGTCTTTATTTTTGCGCAACTCCGGACGGAAAACCGTTTCACCCTTTTCCTGGAATTGCTCTCCACGCGGCTGGCGTCAAAGCCCGAGTGCACTCACGATTTTCGGCGCGGCGATCTGTCTCGGGATCGTCCCTTATATCGAATGCTCATGATTGTCGTCGCCGAGCGGCAGCGCCCGCAATGCCTTGCCGACTGCGGCGGGCGGCGTTCCGGTCTCCTCGGAAAAACGCATCAGCGTCGGCTCGTGGGCAAGGATGAACTGCAGCACGCCGGCCAGGAATCCCGGTTCACCCGCCGCCTGGCGGATGGAATGAGCTTCGATGCCGGTGATCGCCAGGAAGCGGGGCAGAAGTTCCGGATCGGCGGCGACGAAGCCCAGCGCCTTTACGGCAATGGTTTCCGCTTCCTCGCGCATTGACGCTGCGTTTGCCATCGCTACCTTCCTTCGTGGGCGGAATCGTTCTGTTTTCGCAGTAGTGGCAAGTGTCGCCGGCAGCAAGCTCGCCGACCTGGAATCCGAACGCTTTTAGGGCGGCCGGTTTCCGTTTCGTCAATCATATTGCCGTATAGTGGGAACAGGTTTGGTGCGTGCCGACAAGGGGCGCATGACGGCACCCTTCGAGTGGAAGGTCAGCCGGGACGGGAAATCGATGCCAAAGAAGGTTATGATCGTCGAAGACAACGAGCTCAACATGAAGCTCTTTCGCGACCTCATCGAAGCGAGCGGCTACGAGACGGTGCGCACACGTAACGGCCTCGAAGCGCTGGATCTGGCGCGGCAGCACAGGCCGGACCTCATCCTGATGGACATCCAGCTGCCGGAAGTATCGGGCCTCGAGGTCACCAAATGGCTGAAGGAGGACGATGATCTCCACGTCATCCCGGTCATTGCGGTCACCGCCTTCGCCATGAAGGGGGACGAGGAGCGCATTCGCCAGGGCGGCTGCGAGGCATATATCTCCAAGCCGATCTCGGTGCCGCGTTTCATCGAAACCATCAAATCCTACCTGGGCGATGCCTGATGTATCTTTCCAGCCGAGCCGGAGCTTTGTGAAATGACCGCGCGGATCCTCGTCGTCGACGACATCCCAGCCAATGTCAGGCTGCTGGAGGTTCGGCTGCTCGCCGAATATTTCGAGGTTCTGACCGCCACCAACGGGCCGGACGCGATCGAGATCTGCGAGAACGGCAAGGTCGATGTCGTGCTGCTCGACGTGATGATGCCCGACATGGACGGGTTCGAGGTCTGCCGGCGGCTGAAGGGCGACCCGGCGACATCGCACATCCCGATCGTGATGATCACCGCGCTCGACCAGGTTTCGGACCGGGTGCGCGGCCTCGAGGCCGGCGCCGACGATTTTTTGACCAAGCCGGTCAACGATCTGCAGTTGATGACGCGCGTCAAGAGCCTGGTCAGGCTGAAGTCGCTCACCGACGAGCTGCGGCTGCGCGCCTCGACGACCCGCAATATCGGCATCGAGGAGCTTTTGAGCCGCAACTTCGCTACCGATGAGGCGGTGCCGAAGGTGCTGCTGGTCGACGAGCGCAAATCCTCGTTCGAGCGCATCCAGAAGATGCTGCGCGGCAGTGCCGCTCTCGACGTCGCCAACGATCCGCATGCCGGCTTCTTCCAGGCCGCCGAGCTGCCCTACGAATGCGTGATGATCTCGACGGCCTTCGCCGATTTCGACCCGCTGAGGCTCTGCTCGCAATTGCGCTCGCTTGATCGCACCCGTTTCCTGCCGATCATCCTTCTGGCGGACGAGGGCGAGGAGGGGCGTATCATCCGCGGCCTCGAACTCGGCATCAACGATTATCTGATGCGGCCGATCGACCAGCAGGAGCTGACGGCGCGGCTGCGCACGCAGGTGCGCCGCAAGCGCTACAACGACCAGCTTCGCGCCAGTGTCACCCAGACCATAGAGATGGCGGTGACCGATGCACTGACCGGCCTGCACAACCGCCGCTATCTGGACAGCCATCTGCAGACGCTGTTCGACCGCGCCGTAGCACGGCGCCGGCCGCTGTCGGTGATGATCACCGATCTGGATCGCTTCAAGACCATCAACGACGCGTACGGCCATGACGGCGGCGACGACGTGCTGCGCGAATTCGCGCGGCGGCTGCGCAAGAATGTGCGCGGCATCGATCTAGCCTGCCGCTTCGGTGGCGAGGAGTTCGTTGTGGTGATGCCGGACACGGACGGCGCGGTAGCCGAAAAGGTAGCCGAACGCATTCGCGCCGAAATCGCCCAACTGCCGTTTGCCGTTGGCAGCGAGGGCAAAGCGATCGAAGTCACCGTCAGCGTCGGCGTGTCGTCGGTGCTGAAAGGCATGGACACGGTCGCGGCGCTGATGAAACGCGCCGACCTTGCGCTCTATGAGGCCAAGAGCGGCGGCCGCAATCGGGTCGTCGCCAAGGCGGCGTAGCACCATAGACGAATTAGTCAGACAACCCGACAAGGTTACGAATTTACCTTAATCCAAGCGAGTTGCGAGGCTTGGTTAAGAAACTGTTGATTTTCATAAGTTGTTGCGCAAATGTGCAGCCCTTAGACGTAACCGGCACGAGGCTAGATCGCCGGTTCGACCCAAAGAATACCCCATGATGCTCAGGTCCGCCGCATCTCCTGGCTCCGTGGGGTCGGCTGGCCGGCGCTGGCACATAGTGGCCTCCTCGTACCGCTGCCAAACGCCGGCCGGCCCCCAATTTTCAAAACACATCAGGATTCTGCGCCAAGACCCGGAAAACGCTTTGGTTTTGTTGCGACAGCGACAGCGCCCTTTGAAATTGCCGGCTGGGCAGAGCGTATGCGCCCGCAGTCGGTTGACAGGGCCTGTCTTCTATGCAGAAATTGGTTGGACCATTGAGCCATTTGGTGACCCGTTGGCATGACCGAATTCGGTCTTTCCCCCATACAGGCAACTGCTCGCGACGACGCGGTGCTGAAGGCGCTGGCCGGCTTTGTAATGCGGGAAGCTCTCGGGCCCGGCCAGAGACTGCCGACCGAACGCATACTGGCCGAGCGCCTCAAGGTGAGCCGCAACACCGTGCGCGAGGCGCTGACGCGCTGGGAAGGGCTCGGCCTGGTCGAACGGCGGCAAGGCAGCGGCACCTATCTCAAGGGAGTGGTCTCGCTGGACATGCTGCACATGCCGCTGACGCTGGCCGGCGGCAATGATTTCACAAGCCTGATGCAGACGCTGGAAATCCGCCGGGCACTGGAAGCGGAAGCCGCTGCCCTGTGCGCCGTTCGCGCGGACCAGGCCGAGATCGCCGAGATCGGGCGCAAGCTCGACACTATGGAGCAGGCCTTCCACATGCGCGCCGGGATGTCGGCGGAGGAGGACTGGGAATTCCACCAGTCGATCTACCGCAGTTCCGGCAATCCGCTCTTCGAGCAGATCATCGCCGCAATGCACGAACTGTTCCACCGTTTCTGGGAACATCCGCTCGGCGTGCGTGATTTCGGCCACGCCAGCTTTCCTTACCACCGCACCATCTACGAACGCATTGCCGCGCACGATCCGGAGGGGGCCCGGGCCGAGGCGCTCAAGCTGATCGCCACCGTCGAGGACGATCTGAAGCGCGGCGCGGCCAAACTCGAACTTTCAGGCCAGAAATGAGCGATCATCCCGCCGGTTTCGAAAACGACTATCTCGCCGAGGCGGCGACGCTTCTCGCCCATGACGAACCTTTCCCCGGCGGTGCCGTGGTGCCGCCGATCTACCAGACTTCGCTCTTCACCTTCTCCAATTATTCGGAGATGGCCGATACATTCGCCGGCAGGCGACGCCAGCCGATCTATTCGCGCGGCGACAACCCGACGGTCATGGAGTTCGAGGCGCGTGTCGCCGCTCTCGAAGGCGCGGAGGCCGCGCGCGGCTTTTCCAGCGGCATGGCGGCGATCAGCGCCACGGTGCTTGCTTTCGTCGGTGCCGGCGAGCGCATGGTTGTCGTGCGCAATTGCTACGGCGATGCCTACCGGCTGTTCGAAGGGCTTTTGCCACGGCTCAACATCAAGGTCGACTATGTCGACGGTTCCGATCCGGACGCGGTCGCCGCGGCACTCCCCGGCGCCAAGCTGCTCTACCTGGAAAGCCCGACGTCGATGATGTTCGAGCTCCAGGACATAACCCACCTGGCGCGGCTGGCCAAAGAGCAGGGCATCGTCACCACGATCGACAATTCCTGGGCGACGCCGGTGTTCCAGAAGCCGATTTCGCACGGGGTCGACCTGGTGCTGCATTCGGCCTCGAAATACCTCGGCGGCCACAGCGATACCGTCGCCGGTGTGGTGGCCGGTTCGGCTGCCCATATCCGACATATCAACGAGCAGACCTATTCCTACCTCGGCGGCAAACTTTCGCCTTTCGAGGCCTGGCTGTTGCTGCGCGGGCTGCGCACATTGCCGCTGCGGTTGCCGCATCACATGAAGAGCGGGCTGACCATCGCCGAACGGCTGAAAGCGCATGGCCATGTCGAGCGGGTCAACCACCCGGCCTATTCCAACCATCCGGGCAAGGCGACGCTTGCCGGCTATGCCGGGCTGTTCTCATTCGAGGTGACGGAAGACGTCGACATCCCGGCTTTCGTCGATGCGCTGAAACTCTTTCGCATCGGCGTCAGCTGGGGCGGCCATGAGAGCCTGGTCGTTCCAGCAAAGGCCTCGCTCGAGCAGACGCCGGGCCTGAATTCGATGGCGCGCTTCGGCGTCAGCCCGCGAACCATCCGGTTCAGTGTCGGATTGGAAAGTGTCGAAGGCCTGTGGGCTGACGTTGCCCAGGCGTTCGACAAAGCAAAAAGATAAATGGAGCCGTTCAAAATGGGAGTGCTGAACATGAAAAAACTGAGCATCCTTCTTGGTGCCGTCGCAGGTCTGGCGATTTCCGCCGGCAGCGTGCTGGCCGATTCCACGGTCAAGATGGTCGAGGTCATCACCAGCCCGCCGCGTACCGAATTCCTCAAGAAGCAGATCGCCGAGTTCGAGGCGGCCAATCCGGGTGTCAAGGTCGAGCTGGTATCGCTGCCCTGGGGCCAGGCGTTCGAGAAGTTCCTTACCATGGTGCAGGCCGGCGACACGCCCGACATCGTCGAGATGCCGGAACGCTGGATGGGCCTCTATGCGACCAACGGCCAGCTCGAGGATCTCGGGCCATACATGGCCAAATGGGACGATGCCAAAACGCTGGGCGAGCGTGCCAAGCAGTTCGGCTCGACGGTCGACAGCAAGCAGTACATGATCCCTTACGGCTATTACCTGAACGCGCTGTTCTGGAACAAGAAGCTGTTCAAGGAGGCCGGTCTGGACGGTCCGCCGGCGACGCTCGATGAATTCGTCGAGGACTCCAAAAAAATCTCGGCAATACCGGGCAAATACGGCTACTGCCTGCGCGGCGGCCCTGGCGCCTTCAACGGGATGCACATGTTCATGAACATTGCCGCGGGCAAGGGCGGCTATTTCAACGAGGACGGCACCTCGACCATCAACGAGGAAGGCTCGGTCAAGGGCCTGCAGATGCTCGCCGACATGTACAAGAACGGCCTGGCGCCGAAGGACGCGGTGAGCTGGGGTTTTAACGAGACCGTCACCGGGTTCTATAGCGGCACCTGCGCCATGCTGAACCAAGATCCCGACGCGCTGCTCGGCATCGCCGACAAGATGAGCGCCGACGACTTCGCCGTGGCGCCGATGCCAGTCGGGCCGAGCGGCAAATCCTATCCGACGCTCGGTTATGCCGGCTGGGCGATGTTCGCCAATTCCCAGCACAAGGACGATGCCTGGAAGCTGATGGCAACGCTTTTGTCGCCCAAGGACAATCTGGAATGGGCAAAGGAAGTCGGCGTCATTCCAATCCACAACGGCGCCGACCAGGACGCTCACTTCAGGACCGAGCAGTTCAAAGGCTGGTTCGAGGAACTGAACAACGGCGACAAATACGAGATGGTGACGCCTCCGACGCATCTGGAAAATCTCGGCAATTTCGTCGACCAGGTGGCGATCAAGAATTTTCAGGAAGTGCTGCTTGGTCAGAAGGCGGCAAAGGACGTGGCCGACGAATGGGCCAAGTTCCTGACCAAGGAACAGCAGGACTGGATGGCCAAGAACAAGAGATAGCTTTCCTCCCTTCTCCCCGTTCACGCGGAGAAGGTGTCAAAAAGTGACAGATGAGGGGCGGCGCCAACCCGTCGTGGCTCGTGTTGCCTCTCATCTGCCTGCCCGTCCTCCGCAGCAGCTGCGCTGCAGCGGCGGAGGGTGGACCGGCATCTCCCCGTAAACGGGAGAGGCGCTGTCGCCAGCCCATGCTTGCCCCAGGAGACGATCCAGCACCCATGACCTACGCCGTGTCCGAAATACGATCCGTCGGCAGGCCGCGAAAAAAGCGGCTATCCCATGCCGCAATCGAGCCCTGGCTCTATCTCAGCCCGGCGATCGTGCTGCTGGTCGTTGTGCTGCTGGTGCCGCTGGTTATCGGTATCGGTTACTCGTTCCGCAAATTCTCCGCTTTCAAATCCGAATATGTCGGACTTGGGCAGTATCAGGCGATGCTGTCGGATCCCGTGCTCGGGCAGGCGCTCGTCAACACGCTGTGGTGGACGGCAGCCAGCCTGTTCTTCCAGTTCTTCCTCGGCCTTGGCCTGGCGCTGCTGCTAGACACGCCGTTCCGGGGCAGAAAGATCGTGCAGGCGGTGGTGTTCCTGCCCTGGGCGGTACCGTCCTTCCTCTCGGGCCTGACCTGGGCCTGGCTGTTCAACCCGATCATCGGGCCGCTGCCGCATTGGCTCTACGCCTCGGGGCTGAAGACCGAGCCAACCAACGTGCTCTCCGATCCCTCGACAGCCATGTGGGGACCGATCGTCGCCAATGTCTGGTTCGGCATTCCCTTTTTTGCCATCACGCTTTTGGCGGCGTTGAAGTCGATCCCGTCAGAACTGCATGAGGCGGCGGCCATCGACGGCGCCTCGCCGTGGCAACGCTTTACCAAGGTGACGCTGCCGTTCCTGGCGCCGACCATCGTCATTACCGTCATGCTGCGCACGATATGGATCGCCACCTTCGCCGACCTGATCTTCGTCATGACCGAAGGCGGGCCTGCCGGTTCGACGGCCACGGTGCCGGTCTACATCTACGTCAGCGCGTTCAAGTCGCTAGACAAGGGCTATGCCTCCGCTGTGGCGGTGCTGCTGCTCGTGCTGCTCATCGTCTATGCGGTTGCGCTGATCGGCATCCGCCGTTCGCTGGTAAGGCACGTCTGATGATTGCCGGACGCTCCGTCTCCTCGCGCGTTCTCGGCGGCATCGGCCTTTACGGCGCGATCGGCGCCTATATGGCCTTCGCGCTGTTCCCGATCTTCTGGACGTTGAAGATCTCGGTCACGCCGGAGCGGCTGCTCTATTCCGAAGGCATCACTTTCTGGCCGTCGCAAACGACGCTGCAGAACTTCGTCACCGTGCTCGAAGCCACCGATTTTCCGCGCTATTTCCTAAACAGCGTTATCGTTTCGGTGTCGACGGCCGCCTTCGTAACGGTCATTGCCACGCTTGCCGGCTACGCCATGTCGCGTTTTTCGTTCCGCGGCAAGGCGACCCTGGCCATCCTGCTTTTGCTCACCCAGACTTTCCCGCTGGTGATGGTCATTCCGCCGATCTACCGCATCATGGGGCAGATCGGTCTCATCAACAGCCTGACCGGCCTCGTCATCATCTACACCGCCTTCAATACAGCCTTTGCAACCTTCCTGATGCAGTCGTTCTTCGACGGCATCCCGCGAGACCTGGAAGAGGCAGCGATGATCGACGGCTGCACGCGCCTGCAGGCGATGCGCAAGGTGATCGTGCCGCTGACGCTGCCCGGCATGGGGGCGACGCTTGGTTTCGTCTTTACCGCCGCGTGGAGCGAGTTGCTGTTTGCGCTGATGCTGATTTCCAGCGACGACCAGAAGACTTTCGCGGTCGGCTTGCTCACCTATATCGGCAAATTCGCGGTCGACTGGGGACAAATGATGGCGGCTTCCATCCTGGCGCTGATCCCCGTCTGCGTCTTCTTTGCCTTCCTGCAACGTTACCTCGTCACCGGCCTTACCGCCGGCGCCGTCAAGGGATAGATCGATGGCCTCCGTCACACTCGACAAAGTCCGCAAAGACTATGGAGCCGTGCGCGTCCTGCATGCGGTCGATCTCGAAATCGCCGACGGCGAGTTCGTGGTCCTGGTCGGCCCGTCCGGCTGCGGGAAATCGACCCTGCTGCGCATGATCGCCGGGCTGGAGGAGGTCTCCGGCGGCGAGATCCATATTGGCGAGCGCCTGGTTAACGACATCGCGCCAAAGGACCGCGACATCGCCATGGTGTTTCAGTCATACGCGCTCTATCCGCATATGGACGTGTCGAAGAACATGGGCTTCAGCCTGATGCTGAGGAAGGCCGGCAAGCCAGCCATCGAAGCAAGGGTGGACGCCGCCGCCAAGCGGCTCGGGCTCGATGCCCTTCTGCAACGCCTGCCGCGGCAATTGTCCGGCGGCCAGCGCCAGCGCGTCGCCATGGGACGGGCCATCGTGCGTGACCCGAAGGTTTTTCTCTTCGACGAGCCGCTTTCGAACCTCGACGCCAAGCTGCGCGTCCACATGCGTGCCGAGATAAAGGCGCTGCACCAGCAATTGAAGACCACTTCGGTCTATGTCACCCATGACCAGACCGAAGCGATGACAATGGCCGACCGTATCGTCGTCATGCATGACGGCCTCGTCCAGCAGGTCGGCGCGCCGCTGGATCTGTACGACCGGCCGGTCAACATGTTCGTCGCCGGGTTCATCGGCTCGCCCGGCATGAATTTTCTGCCTGCCGTGGTTGAAAAGGGCGCCGGGCCGGATGCCATCCTGGCCGACGGCCAGAAGCTGAGGCTGCCCGACGGCCTGCCGCTCAGGGATGGCGATGCGATCACCGTAGGCTTGCGGCCCGAGCATATCCGGCTCGTCGACAATGGCGCGCTGAAAGGCGAGGTGGGCGTGGTGGAGCCGCTCGGCTTGTCGACCCAGTTCTATACCAGGCTTGCCGGCCAGCAGGTCTGCGTGTTTGCCATGGGCCGGGCCAGCGTGAAACCGGGTGAGGGTGTGCGCCTGTCGGCTGATCCGGCGTCGCTGCATCTGTTCGATCCGGCAAGCGGCGATCGCATCGACTAGGGCGGTTCCGGTTCTCTTGGAACCGGTAACTCGCTCTAACTATCTGTTTTGCTGCATTTATGCGAACGCCAAATGATTCCATTTGGCTGCAAAATGCTCTAGTCCTGAATTCCCGAAACGAAAAACGCCGCCCGGAGGCGGCGTTTCAGTACTGCGAGAGAAACCCGATTACTTGATCTTGGTTTCCTTGAATTCGACGTGCTTCTTGGCGACCGGGTCGTATTTGCGGAACGACAGCTTGTCCGTCTTGGTGCGGCTGTTCTTGCTGGTTACGTAGAAGAAACCGGTGTCGGCGGTCGACAGAAGCTTGATCTTGATGTTTGCGGCTTTGGCCATGATGTTCGTCCGTTAATGTTCGTGGAGTTTTGGCCGCTGGAGCACGGGAAACACCCGGACGCGGGAAACTTGCCGCGACACATAAAGAACGCGCCCGGAAAGTCAACCCTTGTCCAGGTTCATGCGTCTTCCGTGACTGGCAACACCTTCTTCCAATCGCCCGTCGTGTTCCACCAGCGGTTCGGGTTGGCGCGGTCGTCGAGACCCTTGGAGCGGCTGGCAAGCAGTGGCTGAATGCGGATCACCGGCTCCTGATAGCTGTGAACCTGGTAAATCGCTTCGACGACGCGAGCGGCGAGCTTCTGGTCATCTGGCAGTTCGAACGACACCTCGACAGTCCCAGGCCGCCTGCGCAATTCCGTCTCGGCGCCGGCGGCGGCACCTTCAAGCGGCCGGTAGCGTTCGATGCCGTCCGCCGACTGAAAGGCATTGCTGTCATATTTGCCCATTCTGAGCGGCGCGATCGCGACCACCGCTTCCATGATGCGATCGACATCAGCTGCCGGTGCCTGAAAGGTCACCAGCAGCAGCAATTCCATCCGCAGCGATTTCGTTTCAAAGCCACTATCGATCATCCGAGGTCTCCCTGCTTATGCACTTTGGAGGAGCATATACTCGAGCCCTCCTGACATGGTTGTGTCAGTAGTTGGTCAGCAGTGGGAGCGATGTCGGCAGCTGGGCCGACTCAGAGGATTTTGCGGAGCAGCCTGGTGCCGACCAGCACGATATAGCAGGCGAAGAACAGGCCGAGCGCCCAACCGAAGCCCGACGGTCCGAAAGCGTCCATGCCGATGCCGATCGCCTGCGGGCCAAGCACCATGCCGACGCCGTAACAGAGCACGAAAGCGGCGTTGGCGGAGGCCAATTCATGGCCGGAAAGCTGTGAGCCGAGATGCGCCAGGCCGATTGTGTACATAGCAGCGACCACACCGCCCCAGACGAACAGAAGCGCTGCCATCAAATGCCAGTTCTGCGCGAAGAACGGCATGAAGATTGTGCCGGCAAGCCCGACGGTGGCACAGGCCATAAGCAAATAGCGGCGGTCGCTGACGCGGTCGCTGATCATGCCGATCGGGATCTGAAGCAGCACGTTGCCGAGGCCGATCATGGTGAGCAAAAGGGCTGCGTCCGCCTCTGAGTAGCCGATGCGGCTACCATAGACGGGGAACAGCGCAAAGCCGCCGGTCTCGACCGCGCCGAACACCAGCACGGCGGCGGTCGCCGTCGGCACCAGCCAGATATAACGCAGGAAATTGCTGGTTTCGCCGTCCGAGACGATCGTCGGGCTCTCGTTGCGTGCCGCCAGCACCGGTATGGCAGCCAGCGTAACCAGCGCGATGGTGACGCCGAAAGGGAGGAAACCGCTGCTGCCAAGGTGGGCGAACAGCCAAGGCCCGGCGGCAAAGCCGAGAGACAGCACGGTGGCATAGATGCCGAGGACCAGTCCGCGCCGGTGTGGTGGCGCCGAGGTGCTGATCCAGAATTCCGACAGGATGAACAGCACCGTCAGCGCGATATGCAGCAGGACCCGCAGCGGAAACCACATCCAGAAAGCTGGCGCGAAATGGAAACCGACAAAGGCCAGCGCTCCGGCCGCAATCATGGCAAGCATTGTCCAGGCGACCCCGAACCGCATGGCAAGCGGAGTGGCGAGCGGTGCGCCGGCGATCGAGGCGAGGCCGGCGACCGCGGTGTTGAGGCCGATCATCGACGCGGAGTGGCCGCGCGTTTCAAGAATCACGCTGAGCAGCGGCATGCCGAGGCCGATGGCAATGCCGACGACGCTGATCGACGAGATCGCCGCGACCATCGGCAGCCAGTGTACGCGTTCCTTGCCCTGCGGCTGGATGTCGACTGTCATGGAATGCCTGGCTGCTCTAGAGAATTTCGCGGACGAAGCGATTGCGGACAAGCCGGTAGAACGGCACGCGACCGCCGGGGCTCAGCAGCGGATCCTGGGCGAGGCGGGTTTCCAGTCCCTCCAGGACCGTGCGCGTGATGTCTGGGATATCTGCTTGCCTGGCCTTGGCCAGCGGCAGCCAAACGACGTCCTCCAATTCGTTGGTCGGACCGCCATCCGGCAGTTCCACGGCGACATCGTCGCGCCATGCGGCGAGAAAGCGCGTATCGAACCGGCGCACCCGGTTGGGCGGGGTGATGGCGCGTGCGACGAAGCGCAGCGCTTGCAGTGATGGGATGACGCGGTGCTCGACAAAGCCCTGCCAGTCGCGCTTGGCGGTTGCGAAGACCCCTTTTTGGCCGATCAGCAGGCCAGCCTCCTCATAGGTTTCGCGGATTGCCGACAGGGCAATGGCGCGGGCGCGGGCCGGGCTGGTGCGGCCGATGCCAGCGGTCAATCTCGCTTCTTCGTCGGGATGAAGTGCGGTGGCTGTCGGGATGTGGCTGTCGGCCGGATCGGTGCGGCCGCCCGGAAACACGAATTTTCCCGGCATGAAGGCATGATGGGCGTGGCGGCGGCCCATCAGCACCAGGATCTCGTCGCCCTTGCCGTCGAGCAGGATCAGCGTCGCGGCGTCGCGCGGGCGTATAGGCTTGGCGTCGAGCGCGACCCGCTCAACCTTGTCGACTTCCGCCTTGGTCACAACGTCCATGCGCTCGACCTAGCGGAATCTTCTCTGATGCGAAAGTGGCGTCCAGCCATGCCGATTGCGCCAGCCTCGGTTTCAAGCCTCGGGATGCGACTCGATCAGATCTTCGTCACCGCCAAAGCCGTGCATATAAAACGCCCATTGCAAGCCGATGACAGCGCCCTTGACTGGCTGCAGCAGGACGACGGCGAGAATGATGGTCAATGGCACCCAGATGGCGATGTGCTGCCAGGTCGACAGCGTCGAGGTCGCCTCGACACCCATGAAAGCGCCAAGCACGATGTGGCCGACAATGACCACCACAAGATAGGCCGGCAGGTCGTCGGCGCGATGGTGGTGGAGCTCCTCGCCGCAACGATCGCATTTGTCGACGGTCTTGACGAAGGCGCGAAACAGCTTGCCCTCGCCGCAATGCGGGCAGCGGCCGAGCATGCCGCGCTTCATTGCCGTCCATAGCGGCCGGGCGGTCCGGCCCGAGTGATGTTCGCCGCCGAAAACCCGTTCTTCCACCTGCAGTTCTGTTGGCATTACCGTCTCCTGCCGCGGGAGCCTGGACGCGATTGCGACGCCCGGGCGCGGCCTTTGGCCTTGTGGAACGACCGTTTGGAGCCGGGCAGCGGCTTTGGCTCGGTCAGCATCTCGAAACGCATCGCGCCGGCCATCGGCGCCACCTCGATCAGGCGAACCTCGACGCGATCAGCAAGCTGATAGCCCTTGCCGGTGCGTTCTCCGAAAAGCGATCGAGCAGTTTCGTCGTATAAATAGTAGTCGCCGCCCAGGGTTGAAACCGGAATGAAGCCATCCGCGCCATACTGCGGCAATTGGACAAACAGGCCCGATTTGGTGACGCCCGAGATACGGGCGTCGAAACGGTCGTCGATGCGCTCGGCGAGATAGGCGGCGATCAGCCGGTCGACCGTGTCGCGCTCGGCCGCCATCGCGCGCCGCTCGGTCGCCGAAATCAGCGCCGAGACCTCTTCCAGCCGCTCCGCCTCGTCCTGCGTCAGGCCCCCCGGACCAAGGCCGAGTGCGGCAATCAGCCCGCGATGCACGATCAGGTCGGCATAGCGACGGATCGGCGAGGTGAAATGCGCGTAGCGCTTCAGGTTGAGGCCGAAATGGCCGATATTGGCGGGCGAATATTCGGCCTGGCTTTGCGAGCGCAGCACCACTTCGTTGACCAGTCCCTCATTGTCGGCGCCGCGCACACGAGCGAGGATGCCGTTGAACTGGTTCGGCCGCATCTGCGCGCCGCGCGCCAACGACAGGCCTAGCGTCTGCAGGAATTCACGCAGCGATTCCTGCTTGGCAAGCGAAGGCGCATCGTGGATGCGGTAGACCAGCGCCTGCCGCTTCGCCTCGAGTGTCTCGGCGGCGGCGACATTGGCCTGGATCATGAACTCTTCGATCAGCTTGTGCGCGTCGAGCCGCTCCGGCACGACGACCTTGTCGACGGTGCCGTCCTGCTTGAGCAGGATCTTGCGCTCGGGCAGATCGAGTTCAAGCGGCTGGCGCGTGTCGCGGCCGCGCTTCAGGATCCCGTAGGCGTCCCATAGCGGCTTCAGCACCGCATCGAGGATCGGGCCAGTCGTGTCGTCCGGTGCGCCGTCGATCGCCGCTTGCGCCTGCTGATAGGCGAGTTTCGCCGCCGACTTCATCATGACGCGATGGAACGAGTGTCTGAGTTTGTGGCCATCGGCCGAGAAAGTCATCCGCACCGCTATCGCCGGACGATCCTGGCCCTCGCGCAGTGAACAGAGGTCGTTCGAGATGCGCTCCGGCAGCATCGGCACGACGCGGTCGGGGAAATAGACAGAATTGCCGCGCTTCAGCGCTTCGCGATCGAGCGCCGTGCCATAGCGCACGTATGCAGCGACATCGGCAATGGCGACGGTGACAACCACGCCGCCGGCGTTCTTCTCGTCGGTGTCGGGCATGGCGAACACCGCGTCATCATGATCCTTGGCGTCGGCCGGATCGATGGTGAGCAGCGGCAGCTCGCGCCAATCCTCGCGGCCGGCAAGCGTCGCCGGCTTGACCGCCTCCGCCTCGGCGATGACGTCGGCGGGAAAAATATGCGGAATGTCGTGTGCATGAATGGCGATCATCGAGACCGCCTTTTCGCTGGTCAGCGAGCCCAACACCGCTAGAACCTTGGCTCTCGGCAGCCCGTAGCGGGAGGCCCGCGCCGGCTCGACCTCGACCAGGTCGCCGTTCTTGGCGCCGTTCTGGAATTCCTTGTCGACGACCAGCTCGGGCTGGCGCCTTTCCACCGGCTCGATGCGGAACGTGCCGTCCTTCAGCACGCGAAAAACGCCGAGAACCGCATCGGTGCGCTTCTCGAATATCTTCATAACCCGGCCGGTATAGGCGGGGCCTGCCGGGTCGTCGGTCGGAAAGGTCTTGGCCAGCACGCGGTCGCCGATACCAGGCGTCGGCCCATTGCCGCCGCGCGACACGCGGATCGCTATGACCGCCGGTTCGCCATTGCCGATCGCTTCGGTCGGGTGCGCCAGCAGCACACCGTCGGCGTCACGGCCGAAGATGTCGAGCACCGCGACGTGGGGCAGGGCGCCGACACGGGCGAGCCGCTTGCGCTCCTTGGTCAGCAGGCCTTCATCCTGCAGGTCGCGCAAGACGTCCTTCAGCCAGATACGGTCTTCGCCGCGTAGCGCAAACGCCTTGGCGATGTCGCGTTTTCCGGCGCGGTCCGGATTTTCGGCGATGTAACGCAGTATCTCGTCGCGTGACGGCCGGTAATTGTCCCTGACCTTGGCGCGGGTATCGGCGGTGCGCAGATCGCCGTGGCTTCTTCCGGAGACTTTGCGCGCCAACCCGTCCTATCCCTTTTTCCTGGCCGCCGGTTTTTTGGCTGCAGCTGGTTTCTTGGCAGGCGCGGCCGCTTTGCGGAAGGGCTTCCTGGCGCCATTGCCGCCCTTAGCTTCCTTTTCCGCAATGAGCGCCACGGCATCGTCGATCGTCACCGATTGCGGATCCTTGCCCTTCGGCAGCGTCGCATTGACCTTGCCGAAATTCACATAAGGGCCGTATTTGCCGTCGCGCACGACGATCTTGCCGCCGCCGGAAGGATGCTCGCCAAGTTCCTTGAGCGCAGCGGCTGTGCCGCCATTGCGGCCGCCTTTGCCCTTCAATTGCTTCTCGGCGATCACCGAGACGGCGCGATTGAGGCCGATCGAGAACACGTCCTCGATGCTGTCGAGATTGGCGTAGGTGCCGTCATGCAGCACGAACGGCCCGTAGCGCCCCAGCCCGGCCGAAATCATCTTGCCGGATTCCGGATGCCTGCCGACGTCGCGCGGTAGCGACAACAAGGCGAGCGCCTTTTCATGATCGATCGAATCGGCAGTCCAGCCCTTGGGCAGGCTGGAGCGCTTGGCATCCTTACCGTCGCCGCGCTGGATATAGGGGCCGAACCGGCCATTGCGCAGCGTGATCTCCTCGGCGGTATAGGGGTCCTTGCCGAGCAATTTGGTGCCGTCTTCGCCACCGCCGTTCTCGCCATTGGGATTGGCGGCGTCGCCAAGCTGGCGGGTAAAGGAGCATTCGGGATAGTTCGAACAGCCGACGAAGGCGCCGAACTTGCCGAGCTTCAGCGACAGGTTGCCGGTGCCGCATTTCGGACAGATGCGCGGGTTCGAACCGTCTTCGCGCGCGGGAAACACCAGCGGCGCCAGTTCCTCGTTCAACGCATCGAGGACGTCGGTGACCCGCAGCTCCTTGATGTCGGCGACGGCGCCGGAAAAATCCTTCCAGAAATCGCGCAGCACGTCCTTCCAGGCGAGCTTGCCGTCGGAGATTTCATCGAGTTTCTCCTCGAGCGAAGCGGTGAAGTCGTACTCGACATAACGCTCGAAGAAGCTTTCGAGGAAGGCTGACAATAGCCGGCCCTTGGCCTGTGGCACCAGCTTGCGCTTGTCGATAGTGACGTAATCGCGATCCTCGAGCGTCTTCAGGATCGCCGTATAAGTCGACGGCCGGCCGATGCCCAGCTCTTCCAGCTTCTTGATCAGCGAAGCTTCCGAATAACGCGGCGGCGGCTCGGTGGTGTGCTGGGTGGCGTTGATCGCCTCGCGTGTGAGCTGCTCGCCGGCACGGATCTCGGGCAGGCGGCGGCTTTCCTCGTCTTCCGAATCTTCTTCCTTTTGCTCGATGTAGGCAGCAAGGAAGCCGTCGAAGCGAACAACGGAGCCGACAGCACGAAGCTCGGCGGTACGCGAACCGTTGATGGCCTCGATCTCGACCGTGGTGCGCTCTATCTCGGCCGGCTGCATCTGGCTGGCGATGGCGCGTTTCCAGATCATCTCGTAAAGCCGCGCTTGGTCGGCGTCGAGATACTGCCTGACGGAAGCCGGCGTGCGCATGAAATCGGTCGGACGGATCGCTTCGTGCGCCTCCTGGGCATTCTTGGCCTTGGCGGAATAGTAGCGCGCCTTTTCAGGCAGGTATTTGGCACCGAATTCCTTGGTGATCGCATCGCGTGCGGCAGAGATCGCCTCCGGTGCCATCTGCACGCCGTCGGTCCGCATATAGGTGATCAGGCCGGTGGTCTCACCGCCGATCTCCATGCCCTCATAGAGCCGCTGCGCCACCTGCATGGTGCGGTTGGCCGAAAAGCCGAGACCCGACGAGGCTGCCTGCTGCAGCGTCGAGGTGGTGAAGGGCGGCCCGGGATTGCGCTTGGTCGGCTTGGCTTCGACCGACGCCGCCTTGAAGCTGGCGCCTTCGAGCATCGCCTTGATGTCGTCGGCCTGCGCCTTGTTGGAAATGTCGAGCTTTTGCAGCTTCTTGCGTTCGAAGGTGGTCAGCCGCGCCTCGAAATTTTCCTTGCGCGGCGTGCCGAGAATGGCGGCGACCTGCCAGTATTCCTCGCGGACGAAGCGCTCGATCTCGGATTCGCGGTCGCAGACCAGACGCAGCGCCACCGACTGGACACGGCCGGCGGACCGGGCGCCGGGCAGCTTGCGCCACAGCACGGGCGACAGCGTGAAGCCGACCAGATAGTCGAGCGCACGGCGGGCGAGATAGGCATCGACCAGCGGCGCATCGATCTGGCGCGGATTGGCCATCGCCTCCAGCACCGACGCCTTGGTAATGGCGTTGAAGACGACGCGGCTGACCGGCTTGTCCTTCAACGCGCGCTTTTGCTTCAGCACTTCCAGGACATGCCAGGAGATCGCTTCGCCCTCGCGGTCCGGATCGGTGGCGAGGATCAGCCCGTCGGCGTCCTTGACCGCCTTGGCGATATCGGCGAGACGCTTTCCAGACGCGGTGTCGACGGCCCAGGACATGGCAAAGTCCTCATCCGGACGCACCGAGCCATCCTTGGCCGGCAGATCGCGGACATGGCCGAACGAAGCCAGAACCTTGTAGTTCTTGCCGAGGTACTTGTTGATTGTCTTCGCCTTGGCCGGCGATTCGACGACGACGACGTCCATACGGTCTCATATCAGTTGTGATGCGGCAGAAGAATTCCGCTGCGCGCGACGAAATCTCGTTCAATGTGTCGCTCACATGGCCGCGCTTTTGCATCCGGTCAAGGCCAAGCAGTCAAAATGCGGCCCTGCACCGAATGCGCAACCCAACGGCGCACCATGCGATTTCCGCAATCCTGGACAAGGGAAATGAGCAGCCTATCGCTGGACAAACCCGGCAATTGATCCTGGAGAACGGGACAAACTCTCCCGCGGATATAAGAGAAACATCGAGCACGCGCCAGCCCCGCTTGAACAGATGCTGTGAAGCGCGCAATCGGTAGCCCGGCATTTGCCCGGATAGTTGCAAGGAATTGGCGTACTGAAAAGTTGGCCGCCGGGGCGGTTGGGTCAAGCTCCCAGCGACCAGCCGTGTTACCGCCTGTTACAGCGGATCAGAAGCTCAAGGCTTAGTCGGCCTTGGCGATATGCCAGACGCCGCCGACGCCCTCGCCGGTGACGTCGCCGGCCTTCTTGTCCTTGATGAACGTGTAGAGCGGCTTGCCTTCGTAGGCCCACATCCTGGTGCCGTCGGTGCGGTCGACGATCGTCCATTCGCCCTCGGCCTTGGCGTTGGCGTCAGCCTTCAGCGGCGGCCAATTGGCGGCGCATTTGTCGTAACAGTTCGACTTGCCGGCCTCGTCCTTGTCGTAAGTGTAGAGCGTCATGCCGCTGGCGTCGGTGTAGATCTTGGTGCCGCCGACCTCCGCTTCCTTCCACGCCTCGGCGGCGAAGGATCCGGCAGTGCCGAGCAAAAGCGCCGCCATGCCAATTACGATCGTTTTCATGGACTTCTCCCGGAATGTTCGAAAAAGCGCGCGGAACCGCGGCTTCTTCTGATCAACGCTGCTTGGCTGCCCTTTCTTCCCGCGCTGTTCTCCATTGAACCAGGCGAGGGCGTCGACTTGCTACCCAATGTGATGGGGCCACGCGATGGTGATTGGCGGACGGCTGTTGTCGCGGCTATATGCTGCGCAGTCATCGGGAGACGGAAATGGCGTTGGACGTCGGCTATGTCAGTGCGATCGGGGCGGGAGCAATTTCGTTCCTGTCCCCCTGCGTGCTGCCACTGGTGCCGCCTTACCTGTGCTATATGGCCGGCGTGTCCGTCGACGATTTCCGCGGCGAGGCCGGCATTACGGCAAAGGCCGGTGCGCGAGGCGCGCTGGTTAATTCCTCCATCGCCTTCGTGCTCGGCTTCTCGACCGTCTTCGTCGCGCTCGGCGCCGGCGCCTCGACCATCGGCCATTTATTGCGGGTCTGGCAGGAGCCGCTGGCAATGGTGGCCGGTGTGCTGATCATCCTGATGGGGCTGAATTTCCTCGGCGTACTGCGTATCCCTTTGCTTTCACGCGAGGCGCGCTTCCAGTCGCAAGGCAAGCCGGCCAGCCTGATCGCCGCTTACGTCATGGGCTTGGCCTTCGCCTTTGGCTGGACGCCCTGTATCGGCCCGGTGCTGGGGCCGATCCTGACGCTTGCCGGCGGCCGCGAGACGGTGGGCGAGGGCGCGCTGCTGCTTGCCGCCTACTCGCTCGGCCTCGGTATCCCGTTCCTGATCGCTGCGCTGTTTTCCGGCGCCTTCATGCGCTTTCTCTCGAAATTCCGCGTCCATCTCGGCCGCGTCGAAAAGGCCATCGGCGCGCTGCTGGTGGTCGCCGGCGTGTTTTTCCTGACCGGCGGCGTGCAGACGATGTCATATTGGCTGCTCGAGAATTTTCCGGTGCTAGGGCAATTGGGCTAGGTTTGTAGCCCGACGCGGTCTGTTCAGCCTTCGAAATAGCCCGGCTGGTCGATATCAGCGATCAGCCCAGGTCCGCTTGGCTGCCACCCCAGCAGCGCGTGAGTCCGTTCGCTCGAGGTCGGGACATCCATCGCTGCGAACATCGCGAACCAGCCAAAATGATCGGCGGCTTCTTCGGCGGACTTGGCGACGATCGGCACGTTCAGGCGACGGCCTATCACGCCGGCTATGTCCTTGAACGGCACGCCTTCTTCGGCGATCGCGTGATATCGCGCGCCACCGGCTCCATGCTCGAGCGCAAGGCGGTAGACGCGGGCGGCATCGAACCGATGCACGGCAGGCCAGCGATTGAGCCCTTCGCCGATATAGGCCGACACGCCCTTCTTGCGAGCGAGGTCGATGAGAATAGGAACAAAGGCGTGGTCGCCCTGGCCATGGACCGACGGAGGAAGGCGGACAACCGATGCGCGCACCCCGCGTGCCGCCAGCGCGGCGGCTGTTGCTTCGGAGGCGCGGGGATATGAAGCGGAAGAGGGGACAGGCGCATCTTCCTCGGTCGCGATACGGCCCCGCGCCTGGAGCGCGGTCCCCGAGGTGACGAGCAGGAGGCGCTCGGAGCCTTCGAGTGCTCCGCCCATCGCCTCGATGGCACACCGGTCCATCTCGCAGTTTTGCGCGAACTTCGAGAAGTCATGGTTGAACCCGGTGTGGATAACCGCATCGGCGGCTGCCGCGCCCCTGCGCAGGCTCTCCACGTCTTCGAGGTCGCCTCGATGCACCTCGGCTCCAGTGGCGGCGAGCGACTTGGCCGACGCCTCCGAGCGGGCGAGGCCGAGCACCTGATGGCCGGCGCCGATGAGCTCTTGAACGACGGCAGAACCGACGAATCCGGTCGCTCCGGTAACGAAAACACGCATCACGACTTGTCCTTGTTCGTTTCTGACCACGACCATGTTCGCGGCCCGGTGACGTAGTGATAGGCGCTTGAAAGAATACGATCTATGCGGTAAAGTCCGTATTGTCTTTGCAATCGTCCGGAATGACACGTGGATCCTCTTTCAGATGTGCTCTCGCTGCTGAAGCCGCGAAACTATATGTCGGCCGGCTTCGATGCAGGTGGTGAATGGTCGATCCAGTTCCCCGACCAGCAGCAAAGCATCAAGACCGGAGCGGTGGTCTCCGGCCGGTGCTGGCTGTCAGTAGAGGGCGTTGCCGACGCAGTGCGCCTTGAGACGGGGGACTGCTTCCTGTTGCCGAGTGGGCGGCCTTTCCGCCTTGCAAGCGACATGAGTTTGTCGCCTGTTGAAGCCGTCAAGATTTTTCCGCCTGCGCGAGCCGGCGGTGTCGTGACCCACAATGGCGGCGGTGATTTCTTTCTGGTCAGCAGCCGCTTCGCGCTTGGCGGCAATCATGCCGGCATCCTGTTGCGGATGCTGCCAGCCATTGTGCATATCCGCAAAGAGTCGGACAAGTCGGCGCTGCGCTGGTCGGTGGAGCGGATGATGCAGGAGCTGCGCGAGCCACAACCGGGCGGCTTTCTGGTGATCCAGCACCTTGCTCACATGATGCTGGTTCAGGCGTTGCGGCTGCATCTTTCAGAAGGATTGAAAGGTGGCGTCGGCTGGCTCTTTGCCCTCTCGGACAAACAGATGGGCGCGGCGATCAGCGCCATGCATGACGATCCGGCGCATGGCTGGACGTTACAGGAATTGGCGGAACGGGCCGGCATGTCGCGATCGACCTTTGCGCTCAGATTCAAGGAGACGGTCGGCACGTCGCCGATGGACTATTTGACGCGCTGGCGAATGCTGCTGGCCGGGGATCGGCTGACGAATTCCAGCGATCCCGTCGCCGTCATCGCGCTGTCGCTCGGCTACGAATCCGAAACCGCCTTCAGCACAGCCTTCAAGCGGGTCATGAACTGTTCGCCACGGCAATACGGCCGTGGCCGAGCCCCCAGCTTCGCATCACGCAACGAGGCGGAAGCCGCCTGAGCCGATGGGCCTGAGCGTGCCGCGGGTTGGAGGTTCCACCGTCTCACCGGAATTTAACCGCATTGGTGCAGCATGGCGCCGATGCTACTAACGCTGCGATTCCAGACCCCTTTCAACGGTTGCTGTCCCCATGAGCCAGAGATCCTGCCTGTCCATCATCCTCGCTGCCGGCGAAGGCACGCGCATGAAGAGTGCCGTGCCGAAAGTGCTGCACACAATCGCCGGCCTGCCAATGGTTGCCCATGTCGTCAAGGCGGCCGAAGCCGCCGGCAGCGGCGATCTGGCGCTGGTGATCGGCCATGGCGCCGATGCCATGCGCAAGGCCGCACTCAAGTTTGCGCCCAAGGCCGAAGCTTTCGTCCAGGAGAAACGTCTCGGCACCGCGCACGCCGTGCTTGCCGCGCGCGCAGCGATATCAAAGGGGTATGACGACATCCTGGTGATGTTTGGCGACACGCCGTTGATCGATCCGGAAGCGCTCGCGGCGGCGCGGCTGAAGCTGGCCGAAGGTGCGGCCGTCGTCGTGGTCGGCTTCCGTACGGAAAATCCTTCGGGCTACGGCCGGCTTATCGAAAAGGCCGGCAAGCTCGTGGCCATCCGCGAGGAGAAGGACTGCTCGGACGAGGAGAAGAAAATCACCTTCTGCAATGGCGGGCTGATGGCGGTCGCCGGCAGGCACGCGCTGAAGTTGCTCGATCAAGTCGGCAGCAAGAACGCCAAGGGCGAGTATTATCTCACCGACATCGTCGAGATCGCCGCTGCGCAGGGACTTGATGTCGTAGCCACCGAAGCCAGTTTCGAGAACGCGCTCGGCATCAACAACCGTGCCGAGCTTGCCCAGGCGGAAGGTATCTGGCAGGCGCGTCGACGGCAGGAAGCGATGCTTTCCGGGGTGACACTGGTTGCGCCCGAAACCGTGTTCTTCTCGCACGACACCGAGATCGGCGCCGACACGATTGTCGAGCCCAATGTTTGGTTCGGCCCAGGCGTGAAAATCGCGACGGGCGCCAAGATCCATGCCTTCAGCCATATCGAAGGCGCCACCATCGCGTCGAATTGCGATGTCGGGCCGTTCGCGCGGCTGCGGCCCGGGGCCGATCTGAGAAACAAGGCCAAGGTCGGCAATTTCTGCGAAGTAAAGCAGGCGATCGTCGAGGAGGGCGCGAAGGTCAACCATCTGACCTATATCGGCGATGCCCGCATCGGCGCAGGCGCCAATATTGGCGCCGGCACCATCACGTGCAATTATGACGGTTATTCGAAATTCTTCACCGATATCGGCGAGGGTGCCTTCATCGGCTCGAACTCCTCGCTGGTGGCACCCGTGTCGATTGGCAAGGGCGGCTACATCGCGTCGGGCAGCGTCATCACCGAAAGCGTACCCGACGATGCGCTGGCCTTCGGCCGCGCCCGCCAGCGGACTCTACCCGGCAAGGGCAAGGAGTTGCGCGAACGGTTTGCTTCGGCGGCGGCCGCCCGGAAAAAAGTGTAGGCGCGACGAGCGGGATCATGTCTTTGACTGATTTCTGGAGCCGTTGGGCCGAGATAGGATACAGAAGCGGAGAAACTGAGCAATTGCAGTAACCGGATTGCAAGTGCGCCCTGTCATGGTGCATCTGTGCAGGATAGTCCGGCTGATACCGGACGAAATGGAATGTGATTTTTCGCGACAGCCCGGCAGTCTCTAAATAGCGCCGGGTTTGAGGTCGGAATCGGGGGCAAGCGCGATGTGCGGTATCGTTGGAATTGTCGGTAACTCGCCGGTCGCGCCGCTTATCGTCGATGCGTTGAAAAGGCTCGAATATCGCGGCTATGACTCGGCCGGCGTCGCCACGATCGAGCACGGCAGGCTTGACCGCCGCCGCGCCGAGGGCAAGCTGGTCAATCTCGAGCGCCGGCTGAAGGACGAACCGCTCGACGGCATGATCGGCATCGGCCACACGCGCTGGGCCACGCATGGCGTTCCGAACGAGAGCAATGCGCATCCGCATTTTTCCGACGGCGTCGCCATCGTCCATAACGGCATCATCGAGAATTTCGCCGAATTGCGCGACGAGCTGATGCGCGACGGCTACAGCTTCGCCTCACAGACCGATACCGAAGTCGTCGCGCATCTGGTGGCGCGCGAACTGGCCAGGGGGCTGAAGCCGGTCGAGGCGGCGCATAAGGCGCTGAAGCGGCTGGAAGGCGCCTTTGCCCTCGCCATCATGTTCAAGGGCGACGAGGATCTGATCGTCGGCGCGCGCAATGGCCCGCCGCTCGCCGTCGGTCACGGCGACGGCCAGATGTTCCTTGGCTCCGACGCCATCGCGCTTGCTCCGTTCACCAATTCGATCACCTATCTGGAAGACGGAGACTGGGCGGTGGTGCGCCGCAACGAGGTCGATATTTTCGACATGGGCGGCAACAAGGTCGACCGCAAACGCCAACAGTCGCTCAGCACGAGCTTCATGGTCGACAAAGGCAACCGCCGCCATTTCATGGAAAAGGAAATCCATGAGCAGCCGGAAGTGATCTCGCACACGCTGGCGCATTATGTCGATTTCGTCGGTGGCGCCTCGAAGCCGCTCGCTCTGCCGTTCGATTTCGCCAAGATCGACCGCCTGGCGATTTCGGCCTGCGGCACCGCCTATCTCGCCGGGCTGATCAGCAAATACTGGTTCGAGCGCTATGCGCGGCTGCCGGTCGACATCGATGTCGCTTCGGAGTTCCGCTACCGCGAGATGCCGCTGTCGAAGAACGATGCCGCTTTCTTCATCTCGCAATCGGGTGAGACCGCCGACACGCTGGCATCGCTGCGCTACTGCCGCAAGGCTGGCATGAAGATCGGCGCGGTCGTCAATGTGCGCGAATCGACCATGGCGCGCGAATCCGACGTCATCCTGCCGACATTGGCCGGCCCGGAGATCGGCGTCGCGTCGACCAAGGCGTTCACCTGCCAACTTTCCGTGCTGGCCTCGCTGGCGGTGCGGGCCGGCGTGGCGCGCGGAACGATTTCGCATGAGCACGAGAAAACGCTAATACGCGAGCTGTCGGAAGCGCCGCGTTATGCCAACCAGGTGCTAAAGCTCGACGGGCAGATCGAAAAGATCGCGCGCGACCTCTCGCACTACAAGAACGTGCTCTATCTCGGCCGCGACACCAATTTTCCGCTGGCCATGGAAGGTGCGCTGAAGCTCAAGGAGATTTCCTATATCCATGCCGAAGGCTATGCCGCCGGCGAGCTGAAGCACGGGCCGATCGCGCTGATCGACGAGAACATGCCCGTCATCGTCATCGCCCCGCATGACCGCATCTTCGAAAAGACCGTGTCGAACATGCAGGAGGTGGCGGCGCGCGGCGGCAAGATCATCCTGATCACTGACGGCAAGGGCGCGGCGCACGCTACGGTGAAGACGATGGAGACGATCGTTTTGCCGGACGTGCCGGAAATCATCTCGCCGATCATCTACGCGCTGCCGATCCAGATGCTCGCCTACTTCACCGCCGTGTTCATGGGTACGGACGTCGACCAGCCTCGCAACCTGGCGAAATCGGTAACGGTGGAATAGGTCTCGTTTAAAAACTTCGCCATTCCAAAGCGCCTTCCGGTTCAGTAGTGTCGCGCTGCAAACACACGCTGCGGTGAACCATGTCGGACGCTCTCAAGACCTCAGGCATGACCCGGCTGAGAAACTATTTCCTGACCGGCTTCGTCGTTTGCGCGCCGCTCGCGATTACCGCCTACATTGCCTGGTCGCTTATCGGCTGGGTCGATTCCTGGGTCAAACCCTACATTCCGGTACGCTACAATCCGGACACCTACCTACCGTTTCCAGTGCCGGGTTTTGGGCTGATCGTTGCCCTGATCCTCATCACTTTCATCGGCTTTATGACCGCCAATATCGTTGGCCGCGCCATCGTCAACTTCGGCGAGCGCCTGCTTGGTCGCATGCCGCTGGTGCGCGGTATCTACCGTTCGCTGAAGCAGATTTTCGAGACCGTGCTGTCGAACAAGGGCGACATGTTCCGCCAGGTCGGGTTGGTCGAATATCCGCGCAAAGGGGTCTGGTCGCTTGTCTTCGTCGCCAGCGAGAAGGAAACCGAGATCAACCAGAAGCTCGACCGGGAAGGCGATCCGCTGATTGCCGTGTTCATGCCGTGTACGCCCAACCCGACGACAGGCTTTCTGATGTATGTGCCGAAATCCGACATCGTATCGCTCGACATGACGATCGAGGACGGAGCCAAGCTGATCGTGTCGGCCGGCCTGGTGGCGCCAGCTGTCAAAATGATGACGGTGAACGGCGAGCAGATCCACGGCGCGCTTGCCAATCCTCCGCTCGACATGATGCCTCAGCCGGCACGCAGGAGCCGCACGGCCTCGTCGCGGCCGAACAGATAGAGCAACAGGCGCAGCGCCGTGCCGCGTTCGGACTGCAGTTCCGGATCGCGCGACAGGATCAGCCGCGCATCGTCGCGAGCGGCCTCGAGCAGGTCGGCATGCACCTCGATGCGCGCCACCTGGAAGCCCGGCGTGCCGGACTGGCGGGTGCCGAGCAACTCGCCTTCGCCGCGCAGCTTCAGATCCTCTTCGGCGATACGGAAACCGTCCTCGGTCTCGCGCATCACCGACAAACGGCGTTTTGCCGTCTCGCCAAGCGGGTTCTTGTAGAGCAGCACGCAGGATGAAGGCTTGTCGCCACGCCCGACCCGGCCGCGCAATTGGTGCAACTGGGCGAGGCCAAAGCGCTCCGCATGCTCGATGACCATGATCGTCGCATCAGGCACATCGACGCCGACCTCGATGACGGTGGTGGCGATCAGGATACGGGTGTCGCCCTGCTTAAAGGCGCGCATCGCCTCGTCTTTGTCGGTGCCTTTCATGCGGCCGTGCACCAGGCCGATGCGGTCGCCGAACAGCGGCTTCAGCGAGGCAAAACGGTCCTCGGCCGACATCAGTTTGATCTCCTCGGATTCCTCGACCAGCGGACAGATCCAGTAGATTTTCTGGTCATCGGCGACGGCGTCGAGCATGCGTCCGATCAGTTCGTCGAGCCGTTCAAGCGGCAAGGTGACGGTGCGGATCGGCTGGCGGCCGGCCGGCTTTTCCGTCAGCTTCGACACATCCATGTCGCCGAATGCAGTCAGCACCAGCGTTCGCGGTATCGGCGTTGCTGTCATTACCAGCATGTCGGGCGCATCGCCCTTGGCGGTAATGGCAAGGCGCTGGTGGACACCGAAACGGTGCTGCTCGTCGACGACGGCGAAAACGAGGTCACGGAACGTCACTGTCTCCTGGAACAGCGCATGGGTGCCGACGACGATGTCGATGTCACCATTGGCCAGCCCGGTCAGCGTGTCGGCGCGCTCGCGGCCCTTTTCGCGGCCGGTGAGGACGGCCACACGCAGGCCGGCCCGTTCCGCCAACGGCGCAATAGTTGCCAGATGCTGGCGCGCCAAGATTTCGGTCGGCGCCATCAATGCCGCCTGGCCGCCTGCCTCAACGGCACGCGCCATGGCAAGCAGCGCGACCACCGTCTTGCCGGAGCCGACATCGCCCTGCAAAAGGCGCAGCATGCGTTCGGGATCACCGAGATCGGCGTTGATTTCGGCAAGCGCCATTTCCTGCGACATGGTGAGCGAATAGGGGAGTGCCACGCGCAGTTGTTCGACTATGCGGCCGTCGCCGACGAGTGGCCGGCCCGATAATCGGCGGACCTTGGCCCGCACCAGCGCCAGCGATACCTGGCTGGCCAGGAACTCGTCATAGGCAAGGCGCCGCCATGCCGCGCCGTCGACAGAGACGTCGATCGGGTCGGCAGGATGGTGGATGCGGTTGAGCGCATCGCCGAAAGCGGGAAAGGCGTGGCGGCGCCAGAACTCGCCGTCCTGCCACTCGGGCAGCACCGGCAGGCGGGCCAGCGCCTGGCCGATGGCCCGACGCAGCACCTTGGCCGAGAGCCCGGCGGTCAGCGGGTAGACCGGCTCGACCAATGGGAGGTTTTCCGCGTCGCCGGCAAGTGCGATATGGTCGGGGTGAACCATGGTCGGGCGGCCGTTGAACCATTCCATGCGGCCTGAGACGACGACATGCTCGCCTACGGGCATTGCTTTTTCGAGATAGGCGGCATGGGCGTGGAAGAAGGTCAGCGCGATCTCGCCAGTGTCGTCATGGGCGTAGACCCGGTACGGGACCGACCTGTTGCCGCGTGGGGGCGGCTGGTGGCGGTCGATGCGTACGTCGAGTGTGACAATGGCGCCCTCGGCCGAACCAGCGATGCCCGGCCGGTTGCGGCGGTCGATGACAGTATGCGGCAGCACGAACAAGAGGTCCCCGGCGCGCGCGGTCCGGTCGCCGAGGTCGGCCGTCACGACTTTCTCGATCAGCGCACCAACCTTCGGCCCGACGCCGGCAAGCGATGTGATCGGGACAAACAAAGGGTCGAGGAGGGAGGGACGCATGATGTCAGCTTATGTTGCGCCGGCCGTAGCGCAAGGCTGACACCGACTTCTATCCACGCTATATGCGCCGCCTGGGCAAGGATGTTGCACGATGACCGGAACGAAACGATCCAGCGAGGGCCTCGATGCCCGCCGCCGCAAGCTTCTGTTTCGTTCGTGGCACCGCGGCATGCGCGAGATGGACCTTATACTTGGCAGCTTCGCGGATGCCGAGATCGGCGCCTTGACCGGCGACGAAATCGACCAATATGAGAGGCTCCTCGACATTCCCGACACCGAATTCCTGCCCATCGTCACCGGCGAGCGCCCGGTCCCGGCGACTATCGATTGTGCCGTCCTGCAAAAAATCCTGGCCTCGCGCCGGCCCCTGACCTTCTGAACAACGTGTAGCCATGAGCCTTATTCCTACGATCGGTCTGCCGAAAGGCCGCGCTGGCCAGTTCATTGTCGATGGCGTCGCCGACGGCTACGAAGCCTTTGCGCTGGTGCAGGCTGCGCGCGAGATCGCACCGGACAAGCCGGTGCTGTTCGTGGCCCGCGACGGCCAGCGCCTGCCGGCGATCGTCGAGGCGCTTGCCTTTGCCGCGCCGGGCCTGCCGGTGCTGGAACTGCCGGCCTGGGATTGCCTGCCTTACGACCGTGTCTCGCCCGGCGCCGATGCCGCCGCAAGGCGGCTCGATGCACTGGCTGCAATGATTGCGCTGGCGAAGAAGCCGCACCGCGCCGTCGTCCTCACCACCGCGAATGCGCTGTTGCAACGCATTCCGCCGGCTGAACTCGTCGAGGCGCAGACCTTCCACGCCAAACCGGGCAACCAGATAGACATGAACGTGCTGGGCTCCCGGCTGGAGAATTCCGGCTTCGAGCGAGTGCCGACGGTGCGCGGTATCGGCGAATTCGCGGTGCGCGGCGGCATTCTCGATCTCTTCGCGCCCGGCTGGACTGAGGCGCTGCGCCTCGATTTCTTCGGCGATACGCTGGAATCGATCCGCGTCTTCGATACCGCAACACAGCGCACCACCGGCCAGCGCAAGTCGATGGCGCTACAGGCGATGAGCGAGGTGGCGCTGACGCCAGAGACGATCAGCCGCTTCCGCCGCGCCTACATCGAAGCCTTTGGGGCGCCCTCGCGCGACGATGGGCTCTATGCGGCGGTCAGCGAGGGCAGGCGGTTTGCCGGCATGGAGCACTGGCTGCCGTTCTTCTATGAGCGGCTGGAAACCGTGTTCGATTACTTGCCGGATGCGCCGGTGGTGTTTGATCATCTGGCGCATGAGGCACTGGCCGAGCGCCATGCGCTGATCCTCGATCATTATGAGGCGCGCAAAAAACAGGCCGACGGCGCCTTGAAGGATGCCGTGCCCTACAAGCCGGTGTCGCCGGATTTGCTTTATCTGTCGCCCGAGAACCTGATTGCCTCGCTTGGCCCGCGCGAAGCGATCGACTTCACGTCCTTCGATGCGCCCGATGCCGGTGCGAAAAAGGTGTTCCATGCCGGCGCGCGCCATGGTCGCAGCTTCGTCGAGGAGCGCGCCGACCCTAACGCCAACGTCTTCGACGTCGTCGTAAAACACATTTCCGACGAGCGCGCTGCAGGCCGCCGTGTCATCGTCGCCGGCTGGACTGAAGGTTCGCTCGACCGGCTCGGCCAAATCCTGGCCGAGCATCATCTTGGCAATCTGAAACCGGTGGCGACGCTTGCCGAAGCCGAAAAGCTTGAGCCAGGGCAAGCGGGACTGGCCGTCCTGCCGCTTGAATCCGGCTTCGAGACGGAGAAACTGGTCGTCGTCGCCGAGCAGGACATTCTCGGCGACCGACTGATCCGGCGCTCGAAGCGCAAGAAGCGCGCGTCCGACTTCATCGCCGAGGCTTCGGCATTGTCCTCAGGCGATATCGTCGTCCATGCCGACCATGGCATTGGCCGCTTCATCGGGCTGCGCACCATCGAGGCGCTCGGTGCGCCGCACGATTGCCTCGAAATCCACTATGCCGGCGACGATCGGCTGTTCTTGCCGGTGGAAAACATCGAGTTGCTGTCGCGCTATGGCTCGGATTCGGCCGAGGCGACACTCGACAAGCTTGGCGGCGGCGCCTGGCAATCGCGCAAGGCACGGCTGAAGAAACGCCTGCTCGACATGGCCGGGCAGCTGATCCGCATCGCCGCCGAGCGACAAATGCGGGCCGCACCGGCGCTGCTGCCGGCGGAAGGCCTCTATGGCGAGTTTGCAGCGCGTTTCCCCTATGAGGAAACCGACGACCAGCAAACGGCGATCGATTCGGTCAGGGATGATCTGGGCGCAGGAAAGCCGATGGACCGGCTGATCTGCGGCGATGTCGGCTTCGGCAAGACCGAAGTCGCGCTTCGTGCTGCCTTCATCGCGGCGATGGAAGGCTTTCAGGTCGCGGTGGTGGTGCCGACGACATTGTTGTCGCGTCAGCATTTCAAGACCTTCTCGCAGCGCTTCTCCGGCCTGCCGATCCGCGTCGCCCAGGCCTCGCGGCTGGTCGGTGCCAAGGAACTGGCCGAGACCAAGAAGGGCGTCGCCGAAGGCCAAGTCGACATTGTCATCGGCACGCACGCACTGCTCGGGTCCTCGATCTCGTTCAAGAATCTCGGCCTGCTGATCATCGACGAGGAGCAGCATTTCGGCGTCAAGCACAAGGAGCGGCTGAAGGATCTCAAGACCGACGTCCACGTTCTGACGCTGTCGGCGACGCCGATCCCGCGAACGCTGCAGCTTGCCTTGACCGGGGTGCGTGAGCTGTCGCTGATCGCCACGCCGCCGGTCGATCGCATGGCCGTGCGTACCTTCATCTCCCCCTTCGATCCGCTGGTCATCCGCGAGACGCTGCTGCGCGAGCGCTACCGTGGCGGCCATTCTTTCTATGTCGTACCGCGCATCAGCGATCTCGCGGAAATCCATGATTTCCTGCGCGAATCCGTGCCTGAGCTGAAAGTGGCCGTGGCCCATGGCCAGATGCCGCCCGGCGAACTCGACGACATCATGAACGCCTTCTATGACGGCCAGTACGATGTGCTTTTGTCGACCACAATCGTCGAATCCGGCCTCGATATACCGACCGCCAATACGCTGATCGTACACCGCGCCGATATGTTCGGCCTGTCTCAGCTCTATCAGCTGCGCGGGCGCGTCGGCCGTTCTAAGGTGCGCGCCTACGCGCTGTTCACGCTGCCCGCCAACCGCAAGCTCACGGATACAGCCGAGCGCCGGCTGAAAGTGCTGCAGTCGCTCGATACGCTAGGCGCCGGTTTCCAGCTGGCCAGCCACGACCTCGACATTCGCGGCGCCGGCAATCTGCTTGGCGATGAGCAGTCGGGCCACATCAAGGAGGTCGGCTTCGAGCTCTACCAGCAGATGCTGGAGGAGGCAGTGGCCGAAGTGAAGGATTCCGGCGAGGTGCAGGACGGCGGCTGGTCGCCGCAGATCGCCGTCGGCACAGCGGTGATGATCCCGGAAAGCTATGTCCCGGATCTGCAGCTCAGGTTGGCGCTCTATCGCCGCCTTGGCGATCTCGAAAACACTGAAGAGATCGACGCTTTTGGCGCCGAGCTTATCGACCGTTTCGGGCCGCTGCCGGAAGAGGTGAAGCATTTATTGAAGATCGTCTTCATCAAGGCACTTTGCCGCAAGGCCAATGTCGAAAAACTCGATGCCGGACCGAAAGGCGTCGTCATCCATTTCCGCAAGCGCGAATTCCCCAATCCGGTCGGGCTGGTCAAGCTCATCGGCGAACAGGGTTCGCTGGCCAAGATCCGGCCGGACCAGAGCGTCGTCTTCAGCCGCGACTGGCCGACGCCCGAAAAGCGGCTGGCAGGCTCAGCGGTTGTCATGACGCAGCTGGCACGGCTGGTGGAGAAGGCGGCGGCGTAGCAGGTATCGCTGGTGCTCTGGACCATGACGGCGCTGGTACTTTCGCCCTGCCGTGCCATTCGCCAGCGCTGAGATTCCGGTCTAGAATAGGAAATCGGCTTCGTGTATGCAGCCGCGACCCCATATGGGGCGGATTGGCGGGCGATGGCGTCCGCGTGAAAAGAGCGTTAGGTGCTTCGATGACGAAATGGTCGCCGAATTCGTGGAGAGCTAAGCCGATCCAGCAGGTTCCTGCCTATCCGGACCTTGCCGCGCTGAGGAACACGGAAGCCCAGCTCGCCACCTTTCCGCCGCTGGTTTTTGCAGGTGAGGCACGCAAGCTGAAGAAGCAGCTTGCAGCCGTCGCTGCCGGTGACGCATTCCTTTTGCAAGGTGGCGATTGCGCCGAGAGCTTCGCCGAACATGGCGCGGACAATATCCGCGACTTCTTCCGCGTCTTCCTGCAGATGTCGGTGGTACTGACCTTCGCTGGCGCTCAACCGGTGGTGAAGGTCGGCCGTGTCGCCGGCCAGTTCGCCAAGCCGCGCTCGTCCGACAATGAGACCAAGGGCGGTGTGACGCTGCCCAGCTATCGCGGCGACATCATCAACGGCATCGAGTTCGATGCCAAGTCGCGCATTCCCGATCCTGCAAGACAGGAGATGGCGTACCGCCAATCGGCGGCGACGCTCAACCTTTTGCGCGCCTTCGCCCAGGGCGGCTACGCCAGCCTGGAGAACGTGCATCAATGGATGCTCGGGTTCGTCTCCGACAGCCCGCAGGGCGAGAAATACGAGTCGCTCGCCAACCGCATCACCGAGACGATGGACTTCATGAAGGCCGTCGGCATCACCTCGGAGACCAATTATGCGCTGCGCGAGACCGATTTCTATACCAGCCATGAGGCGCTGCTGCTCGGTTACGAAGAGGCGCTGACCCGCGTCGATTCGACCTCGGGCGACTGGTACGCCACCTCTGGCCACATGATCTGGATCGGCGATCGCACGCGCCAACCCGACCATGCGCATGTCGAATATTGCCGCGGCATCAAGAACCCGCTGGGGCTGAAATGCGGGCCGTCGCTGACGCCGGACGGCCTGTTGCAGCTCATCGATCTGCTCAATCCGGAGAACGAGCCCGGCCGGCTGACGCTGATCGCTCGTTTCGGCTCCGATAAGGTTGCCGACCATCTGCCGAGGCTGGTGCGAGCGGTGCAGAAGGAAGGCCGCAGTGTGGTGTGGTCTTCCGATCCGATGCATGGCAATACGATCGAGGCCGCCGGCTACAAGACACGGCCGTTCGACCGCATCCTGAAGGAGGTGCAGACGTTCTTCGAGGTGCACCGCGCCGAAGGCACGCATCCCGGCGGCATACACATCGAGATGACAGGCAAGAACGTCACCGAATGCACCGGTGGTGCCCGCGCCATCACGGCCGAAGAATTGCAGGATCGCTACCACACCCATTGCGATCCGCGCCTCAACGCCGACCAGGCGATCGAGTTGGCGTTCCTGGTGTCCGATCTGCTAAAGAAGAGCCATCCGGTCCAGCACAAGCAGGCCGTCAACGGCTGATTAGAACGTATTCGATCATCGAGGTGGTCAGCGAAACGCGTCCGGCCGGTGTCGCATTTGCTCGTGCCTGACGCACGCAAAACTGGAATCCTGCGAAGCGACGGCAATTGCATCGGGAGGCCGATATGGCTGACAGTCACACCGGATCATGCTTGTGCGGGGCAGTGCGGTTCCAGACACGAGGACCGCTGCGCGGTGTTATCTACTGCCATTGCTCGCAGTGCCGGAAGCAGAGCGGGCATTTTTATGCTGCAACCAATGTTGCCGACCCCGACATCACAATCACGGGCGCGGACAGCATCACCTGGTACGAGGCATCTTCGTTTGCCAGACGCGGTTTCTGCAAGACATGCGGCTCGCTGCTGTTCTGGAAGCCGACGGATGATGGCTATGTTTCAGTCCTGGCCGGGCTGTTCGACGCGCCAACCGGACTTCAAGGGGAATGTCACATCTTCGTCGGCGACAAGGGCGACTATTACGCGGTCGACGACGGGCTGCCGCAGTTCGAGAAGTCAACGCCGTCGATCAAGGTGGCAGGCGACTGATTTTTGAAGAGGTCGCCTTATTCCCTTGGTCCAGCCATTGCGCTAATCCCCTGCCGGTGATTCCGAAGGGTTTTGGCATGCAGCGGCTGATCGACGCTTTTTACAACTCGGTGCGGGCGTTTCGCAAACTGGCCGCCAGCGAGGAGGCCTTCCAGCTGGAGCTGACGCTGCTTGTGCTTGCCTTGCCGCTCGGCTGGTTCCTTTCGGAATCGTGGCGCGGCTATGCGCTGCTGATCGGCGCGGTGCTGCTCATGATCATGATCGAGGTGCTGAATACCGGCATCGAGGCGGCATGCGACGCGTTCAGCCGTGAATTCAACATCGATATCCAACTGGCCAAGGATTGCGGTTCGCTGGCGGTGCTTATTTCGGTGGTAATCGCTGCAGGCGTCTGGGGCGTCGCCATCGTCGAGCGGATCCTCGGGGTGCCGATCTGACGTTTCAGACACTACATGCCGTCACTGCATTTCTCGTTTTGACCACGATCTCTTCCGAAAAACCGGTACCACTTTTCGGGATCATGGTCTGAGGGAACCGACATGACCGATACCGCCGGATTTCTGCTGCTCGAACGTGAGGGCCTGCCGGACGATCTGCGCTGGCTGGCCGAAAAATATCCGCGCGAGATCTGGCAGGCGCATGCCAACATCCACGGCGTGGCCAATATGTGGCTGCAGCGGCACGATATGTTCCGCGAGCTTGGCGGCATGCTCACCAATGGTATCGGCGATTATCGAGAAGGTAGGCTGAACGCGCCGGAATTCGCCCGTTGGTTCGCGCCGCGCCTCAACCATTTCCTCGGCAATCTCGACGGCCATCACAATGTCGAGGACCATCATTATTTCCCGGTCTTCGCCAGGGCCGAGACCCGTCTGAAGCGCGGCTTCGAGATTCTCGATGCCGATCACCACACAATCCATAAGGGACTGGAGCGCAATGCCGAGGCGGCAAATGCCTTCATCCGCACGCTTCAGGAGAGCGAGGTCAAGCAGCGCTTCGCCGCCGACACCTATGCCGACGAGAACAGCCGGCTGATCGCCATGCTGACCAGGCATCTTGCCGACGAGGAAGACCTGATCATCCCGCTGATCCTGGAAAAGGGCGACCGTGCGCTCGGCATAGATTGACGATCAGCTTCCCTTGCGAAGCTCCTTCTTGGCGAGGAAGTGCGACGCCAGCCAGCCGAGGATAGCCACAACGAGGCCGATTGCCAGAGCGATCAGCAGCCGCTCGTGGCGGGCTAGCGCCTGGCCGACGATGCGCTCGGCACCCAGCCCGAACACATAACCGACCGTGCAGAACAGCGCCGCCCAGACCACCGATGAGATGGCGTTGAGGATGGCGAAACGCGCCGCGGCGATGCCGGACAGCCCCGCCGCGATACCACCGACCAGGCGCAGGCCATAGATGTAGCGGTTCGACAGCACGAAGATGTTGGGATGAGAGGTGACGAGACGATAGGCGTGGCTGAAGCCCGGCCGGGCACGGAGCCTGATCACGAATTTATGGTCGGCGAAGCTCCGCCCCAAGATGAAGAAGAACGTGTCGCCACCGAAGGCGCCGAGCGCTGCCGCGAGGAAAGCCTGCCACAGGACGAAGACATGCTGATGCGCGAAGAAACCGCCAAGAATGGCGGCGCTTTCGCCCTCGGCCACGCAGCCCAGGAAAACCGCGACCAACCCATATTGCTCAATGAGACGATGGATGGCTTCCGTCATGAAGACGTTCGCTGCTTCGACAGAATGTCGTCGATGCGCTTCACCTGCTCGGCCAGCCGGGCGATCTCGTCTCGCATGCCGATGATCTGGCTGTGGCGCAGTTCGTCGAGCTTTTCGTGTAACGCCATGATCTCGATCTCGGCCTTGAGATTTACCTCATAGTCGTGGGCGGCGTCGATTCGATCGCGCTCCGTCTGGCGGTTCTGCGCCATCATGATCACTGGCGCCTGCAGGGCGGCAACCATGGAAAGCACGAGATTGAGGAAGATGAATGGATAGGGATCGAAGGCGGCGCTCGACAAGAGCCAGACATTGCCTGCCGTCCACAGGATCAGGAAGCCAATGAATGCCAGGATGAAGGACCACGAGCCGCCGATCCGGGCGATGGTGTCGGCCAGGCGATCTCCAAACGTCTGGTGAAAGGCGACGGCCTTGTTGGTGTCCTTGGAGATCGTGGTGCGCTCGAGCGTAGATTGCAGTACCCGGCTTTCGAGCGCGCTGAGGCCGTCCGGCTTTCGCTTCAGCCAGCGGCTTGCCAGGTCCTCGATCGTCTTGTTCATCGTCGCCTCCGTCGTCAGCGATGAGGTAGAAGCTGCCGGTTCATACGGGAAGTGGTAGATTGACGCGATGGGGTCAGGAAACAATGGTGGATTTTCAGAAAATTCGCGCCCGTGCAGCGAAACGCAAAGGCGGTGAGGCAGCCCTCACGTCGCTACTGGGTCCAATGCCTGACAATGCCGCGGTGGCAAAGATTGCGGATGACCGGATCCTGTCGACCATGGCCGAGCGGGTCTTTGCCGCCGGCTTCGTCTGGCGCGTCATCGAGCAGAAATGGCCGGGTTTCGAGGAAGCATTTCTTGGCTTCGAACCGAAGCGGCTGCTATTCCAGCCTGACGATTTCTGGCACGATCTCACCGCCGACAAGCGCATCGTGCGCAATCCGCAGAAGATCAAATCCGTACGCGACAACGCGGCCTTCGTCGAGCGCGTGTCGAAGGAGCACGGCAGCTTCGGCAAGGTCCTGGCCGATTGGCCGGCGGATGACCAGGTCGGGTTGATGGCCTATCTCGGCAAGCACGGCAGCCGGCTCGGCGGCAATACCGGCCAGTATTTTCTGCGCTGGCTGGAGTGGGACGCTTTTGTTGTCTCGGCCGATATGGCGGCCGCACTGCGCGATGCCGGGCTCGACATTGCGGAGAGCCCGACGTCGAAGACGGATTTGGGCAGGATCCAGGCGCAGATCAACGCCTGGGCGGCGGAAACCGGGCTGCCGCGCCGACACATTTCGCGCATTCTGGCAATGTCGATCGGCGAGAACCATCCGCCGGAAGCCTTGCGCGAATATATGGGCGAATAGGATCGACTGTTTGGTCCAAACGAACGCCATTGCCCGACGAATTTTGCCGCGCTAAACCCACGGGCATGACAGACAAGACCGCTCCAGACATATTGCGCATCGCCGTCGCCCAGCTCAATCCGACGGTCGGCGACGTCGCCGGCAATCTTGCCAAGGCACGCGAGGCGAGGGCGGATGCCGCCCGCCAAGGCGCCGACCTCGTGCTGTTTACCGAGCTTTTCCTTTCCGGCTATCCGCCTGAGGATCTGGTGCTGAAGCCGGCATTCCTGAAGGCGTGCGAGCGGGCGGCGGAGGATTTCGCCGGCGATACCGCCGACGGCGGCCCAGGCTTCATCATCGGCACCCCGTTGAAGCGCAAGACCGGCACGCACAATTCGATCATCTTTGCTGACGGCGGCAAAATCCTTGCCGAACGCTACAAGCTCGATCTGCCGAATTACGGTGAGTTCGACGAGAAGCGCGTCTTCCAGGCCGGCCCCGAGATCCAGGGGCCGGTCAATTTCCGCGGCGTGCGCGTGGGAGTGCCTATCTGCGAAGACATCTGGGGCGAAGTTGCCGTCTGCGAGACGCTGGCCGAAAGCGGCGCCGAAATCCTGCTGGTGCCGAACGGCTCGCCCTACTATCGCGGCAAGGTCGATGTCCGCCACCAGATCGTCATCCGCCAGGTCATCGAATGCGGACTGCCGATCATCTATGCCAACCAGCTTGGCGGCCAGGACGAACTCGTCTTCGACGGCGCGTCGTTTGCCATAGGTTCTGACAAGACGCTGGCCTTCCAGATGAGCCAGTTCGAGGAGACGGTCAACGTCACCACCTGGAAGCGAAAGAATGACATCTGGGTCTGCTCTGACGGACCGATGTCGAAAATCCCTGAAAAGGAGGAGGCCGACTATCGCGCCTGCATGTTGGGCTTGCGCGACTACGTCAACAAGAACGGCTTCAAGAATGTCGTGCTCGGCCTTTCCGGCGGCATCGATTCGGCGATCTGCGCGGCACTTGCCGTCGATGCGCTGGGCGAGGAGCGGCTGCGCGCCGTGATGATGCCTTACCGCTACACTTCGAAGGACTCGCTCAAGGACGCCGAGGACTGCGCCCGCGCGCTCGGCTGCCGCTACGATATCGTGCCGATCTTCGAGCCGGTCGAGGGCTTCTTGCACACACTGACGCAGCTTTTCGAGGGCACCAAGGAAGGCATCACCGAGGAAAACCTGCAGAGCCGTGCCCGCGGCACCATCCTGATGGCGATTTCCAACAAGTTCGGCTCGATGGTGGTCACTACCGGCAACAAGAGCGAGATGTCGGTAGGCTATGCCACGCTTTATGGCGACATGAATGGCGGCTTCAATCCGATCAAGGATCTCTACAAGATGCAGGTCTATGCGCTGGCGCGCTGGCGCAACGCGCATGTGCCGCCGGGTGCGCTCGGTCCGTCCGGCGAGGTGATCCCGAATAATATCATCGACAAGGCGCCCTCGGCGGAACTGCGAGAGAACCAGACCGACCAGGATTCGCTGCCGCCCTATCCGGTGCTCGATGACATATTGGAGTGCCTGGTCGAGAACGAGATGGGCGTCGACGAGATCGTTGCGCGCGGCCATGACCGGGCGACCGTGACGCGCGTCGAGCACCTGCTTTACGTCGCCGAATACAAGCGCCGGCAGGCGGCGCCCGGCGTGAAGATCACCAGGAAGAATTTTGGCCGCGACCGCCGCTATCCCATTACCAACCGGTTCAGGGATGGCGGGTAGGCGATTGGCTGCATAACGGTTTAGCCATGGCCAACTTTGAGATCAGCTTTGACATGTCGCAAATCGACTTCCGAGCGACGTCCGACATTTTGAAGGAGAGCTATTGGGGCAGCGGCCGTAGCGATGAACTGCACCGCCGCGCCTTTGCCAACTCACTGTGCGTCGGCGCCTATGTCGGCGGCAATCAGGTCGGCTTTGGTCGGGCGATCACCGACCGTACGGTATTTGCCTATCTCGCCGACATCATTGTCTGGCCCGGGTATCGCGGGCAAGGCATCGGAACCCGGCTTGTCCAGGCGCTTATCGATCATCCGGATTGCAAGACTGTCACGCATTGGAGCCTGTCGACCAACGACGCCCATGCGGTTTACGAGAAGCTCGGCTTCAGGCCTTCCACCGACGGCCGCTATATGCGCCTCGACCGTATGCCGGCAATTTGAACAGAAGCGGCGTACAACCGGCCGTTGTTGCAAAATCGTCTCACTGCTTGGACCAGATGCGCTTTGGGCTATCTACTGACTTGGCGCGGCGTTGAGGCGTCTCTATAAACGCATCTCCGCGATTCCCCTTCAGGAGGAACCGAATGCCAGGATTTGAGATCGTTATGCGAGCCCGCGAAGCCTAGGTCTTGGTCAGTGCGCCGCGACATAGCCTCGCGGCAAGGCTGAACCAAGGCAGGTATTTTGCCGCTGCCGGTCGCCGCCCTCTACAGGGCCGCCAAATACGCCAAACCTCCGCATCTCGGGCGCCAAACGGCGCCAACGCGGTTTTTCAATTTCTACTTTCGTGGGATCGGGCTCGTTTGTGCCCGAATGACATTATGGCTCGTTTTCGAATAGATTTGCGCGCGGGCGCCTTTCGCAGCGTTCTTGGCTTCACGCTCAGCCATTGGCGGCGTCAGCCGTGGCGGCTTGCCGGCATTATGGGCACGTTCCTGCTGTCGACCTTGGCCGACGTGCTGACGCCGCTCTATTCCGGCCGGCTGGTGGATGCCGTCGCCAGCAGTGCTGCGGCCGACGATGTTGCGTGGAACGCGGCGATGGCGGCCTTTTCGATGCTGGTTGCCCTGGCGCTCACCGGTGTCGTGCTGCGCAATCTCGCCTTCATGGCCATTGTCGAGCTGACGTTAAAGATGATGGCGGATATCGCCGCCGACGCCTTCCACCGCGTCCAGCGCTTCTCCACCGACTGGCACGCCAACAGCTTCGCCGGATCGACGGTGCGCAAGATAACGCGCGGCATGTGGGCGCTCGACCTGCTCAACGACACGATCCTGATCGCGCTGCTGCCGTCGGTCGTCATGCTCGTCGGCTCGACGCTGCTGCTTGGCTGGTTCTGGCCGCTGATGGGTGCTGTCGTCGCCATCGGTTCGGTTCTGTTCATCGCGGTGACGACGATGCTGTCGCTTGGCTATGTCGCGCCCGCGGCAAGGCTTGCAAATGCGTGGGATACACGGCTTGGCGGCTCGCTGGCCGATGCGGTGAGCTGCAACGCCGTGGTCAAGGGTTTTGGCGCCGAGGAACGCGAGGAGACGCGGCTTGCCGAGGTCGTCGCCAAATGGCGCGGTCGCACGCGCCGCACCTGGATGCGCGGCACCGTCAACGGCACCACGCAAGGGACGATGCTGCTGCTTTTGAGGGCAGCGGTCATCGGCTTCTCGCTGCTTTTGTGGTCGTGGGGGCAGGCGAGCGCCGGCGATGTCGCCTTCGTGCTGACCTCATTCTTCGTGCTGCAAGGCTATCTGCGCGACATCGGCACGCATATCCGCAATCTGCAGCGCTCGATCAACGACATGGAGGAACTGGTCGACTTCCAGTCCGAACCACTCGGCATCGAGGATCGGCTCGGAGCCAAACCGATCCGGATCACCGATGGCCGTATCACCTTCGACAATGTAACGTTCCATTATGGCAGCCACCGCCTGCCGCTCTATCGCGACTTTTCGGTGGATATCGCGCCGGGCGAACGGGTTGGGCTGGTTGGCCATTCGGGCTCCGGCAAGACGACATTCGTCAAGCTGATCCAGCGCCTCTACGACGTGACTGCCGGCAATATCCTGATCGACGGCCAGGATATTGCCAATGTGGCGCAGGCGTCGCTGCGCGCACAGATCGCAATCGTCCAGCAGGAGCCGATCCTGTTTCACCGGTCGCTGGCCGAAAACATCGCCTATGCCCGGCCGGCCGCCACGCAGGCCGAGATCGAGCAGGCGGCGCGGTTGGCTAGCGCGCATGACTTCATCGCCAATTTGCCGAAAGGCTATGGCACGCTGGTCGGCGAGCGCGGCGTAAAGCTGTCGGGCGGCGAGCGTCAGCGTGTTGCAATCGCACGCGCCTTCCTTGCCGATGCGCGCATTCTCATCCTGGATGAGGCAACGTCGAGCCTCGATTCGGAATCGGAGGTGCTGATCCAGCAGGCGATGGAGCGCTTGATGGTCGGCCGCACGACGCTGGTAATTGCCCACCGGCTGTCGACGGTGCGGGCGCTGGACAGGCTTTTGGTGTTCGATCGCGGCCGCATCGTCGAAGAGGGCTCGCATGACCAACTGATCCGGCTGCAAGGCGGCATTTACCGCCGGCTGTTCGAACGCCAGGCGCTTGAACTGACCAAAGGCCTGGTGATCTGACGGTTACGGCGCCGCACGTCTTGATAGACGTGTGGCGCTGCAGTCG